>JANYFQ010000486.1 GCA_025362615.1 Hymenobacter sp.
GCCACCACGCTGAAGGGGTCGGTACCGACGGCAACTTCCTGCGTCCCGGTGTAAGTGCCCGTGCCGTCGTTGCGCCGCAGGCTCACGCTGTTGGCGTCGGTGTTGGCCGTCAGCAGGTCGAGGTCGCCGTCGTTGTCCACGTCGGCCAGGGCCAGGCGCTGCGGCGACTCGCTGGCCGGCAGGTCGGCCACGCGAGCAAAGCGCCGCTGGCCTAGGTTGCGGTACAGGCGCACGTAGTGGCCGGTGGCTTCCACGGTGGCGCTGGTTAGCAGCACGTCGGGGTCGCCGTCGCCGTCCACGTCGGCCGCCAGCACGCCCAGCGCGTGGGTGCCGGCCGCCAGGCGCTGGTGCTGCGGAAACTGCCCGCGCCCGTTGCCGAACAGCAGCACGGTACTGTCTTCGCGGTGGGCCACCAGCAGGTCGGTGTGGTGGTCGCCGTCGAGGTCGCCGGCCCACAGGTCAAACGAGTTGGCCCCGCGCCACAGTTCCTGGGTGGGGCCCCAGCGGCCGTGGCCCAGGCCGGGGTTCCAGGTCAGGCGGGCATCCACGTACGAGGCCACCACCACATCCAGCACCCCGTCTTCGTTGAGGTCGGCGAGGCACACCTGGCTGCCGTCGCCGGTGGGCCAGGCGCCAGCCGGGGCAAAGGTGCCCCGGCCGTCGTTGGTGTAGCGGCACACCTGGCGGGCCCGGGAATGGCACACCCACAGGTCGAGGTCGCCGTCGCCGTCGTCGTCGGCCAGGGCCAGGCCGTTGGGGAAGCCTTTCACGGCCAGCCGCTGCTGGGGCGCGAAGTAGGCGGCGGTGCGGCCGTCGAGGTGGCTGCCCAGCCCCACGCCCAGCGCCCCCAGCGCCAGCAAAGCCAGCCCCACGCCCCACAAGCGCCAGTGCGAACGGGGCGGGTACTGGCGGGCTACGCTTCGGGCAGCGGGTAGCAGGTTGTGCAGCCAGGAGGGCTGCGGGGTGGGGGCTGGCACCCGGCAAAGGTAGACTGCCGCCGGGGCACCCAGGGCAGCGCAAGCCGCCGGGACAGCAGGACGGATACCCGTTGAAACTTAAACTACGGAACGCGGAAAAAGCCTGCCCGCAACCAAGGCCCTGCCGACCACCAACGCCCCCGGCGGTTGGTCTTGTCCTTACCCAAAACTCTGGAAAGCGCCAGCCGGTAGGCTGGCGCTTTCTTGTTTGTTATTCATCGGGTAGTTGCGCCGCCATTTGCACACCTTCGACGAGCAAGCGCAGACTGCGGCGGCCAAGCCAGAGGGTTTGCCAGCCCGGTGGACCGTCGCCTTTGCGCCCCAAGTGCCCGCCGAGCGCGGCCAGGGCCAGGTAGACCTGGCGCACGGTGGCCAGCGGGCGGCGGTGCTGGTGGCGCAGCACCCGCAACTCGGCGGCCGTTAGGCCGGCCGCCTCGGCGGGCAGGTCCGGTTCGAGCCGGCTTTTCTCGCGCAGGTCCACCAGGGCCAGGGCCACGACGCTGAGCAGGGCCACGGCGGCGAAGAGGCGGGCCGCCGTTTGCAGCTGCAGTTTCTCGGCTCCGAGCCCCGTTTTTAAGGCTTTGTGGAAGTCTTCAATCAGCCAGCGGCTGGCGTACTGGCGGGCACAGGCCAAGGCTTGGGCGAAGTCGGCGACGGGCTGGTCGCAGAGCAGCAGCCACTCCAGGCCCGGCGCGGCGGCGGCTACTTCCTCCCACACGCGCACCACGGCGCAGGGCACGGGGGCTTCTTTGCCCCGGGCGCCGCCCGGCCGCTGCGGGGCCCGCAGGGTCAGGGCCGGGCAAAAGCTCACCCGCAGCGCCACTTCGCGCGCCGGCTGGCGGGGGCGCCCCCGCAGGGCCAGCGTAAACCGGCCCGCCGCCGGCTGGGCCCGCGCCCGGGCGAAGAGGCGGCCCGCCGGCGTTTTTTCCGGCCCGGCCACCAGGGCCCGGTCTTGGGCCGCCCGCACCACGAAGCCCAGGCCCTGGGCCCGGCACTGCTGCAAGTGCTCGTACACGTCGGCCCCGCGGTCGGCCACCACCACCCAGCGAGCACCCGGCGGTGGACTGCCCACGGCCCGCAAGCTGTTGGCCCACAAGGCCGATTCGCGTACGCGACCTTGGCGGGGGCGGATGCCGCCGTGGGGGTGCGCCTTCTCGGCCGCCGGCACGGGCTGGCGCACGTGGTACTGCTGGTCGACCAGGCCCAGCAGGGGCAGGGCCGGCCGCTTGGCGGCCGGGTCGGGGTCGGTGGCGGGCCAGCCAGCGGCCACCAGCGCGTGCAAGCGTACGCCTTGGTTGTAGGCCTTGCCTTGCCCAACCGGCCCCAGGCCGGGGCGGCGTTCGGCCGTCTCGGGCCAGCTCAACTCGGTCGTGTCTTCGATAAACAGGTACGTCCCCGGCGCTTGCGCTTGCGCCAGCGTGTGCTGCCGGTGCGGCGTTTGCAGCGCGTCGGGCGTGCTGTGCGCGTGGCCCAGCAGCTGATAAGCCGCTTTGCTGGCGTAGGCATTTCCCTGACTCAAGCGCGGAATGCTCGCCCCCGGCTCCCGTGCCCAGCCCGCTGCCAGCCCCACCACCCGCCGGCTGCGGCGCACATCGCGCAGTTCCACCCCACCAAAATGGGTTTGCGCCCATTGCGTCGCAGCGCCAAAATTCGTTGAAATACTCATGGCTGCAAGCTACCACCCACGCGCAAAAAAAGCGCCGACCTGCTGGTCGGCGCTTTCCAGAGTTTTGGGTAAGGACAAGGCGGTTGGTCCGGGGCGCGGCCAGCAGGGTGCCAAACGTTGCCCGAAGGTGCAGCTACAGTTCCAGCAACTTCACCTGCACTTGCATCCGCGCTAATTACCAACGACGAGGCGCTGGGCCTGTCCGCCGCTGCGCACCACGTATACCCCGGCCGCCAGCCCGGCGGGCAGCGTGAGGCGGGCCGTGCCCGTGGCATCGGCCGTGGCGCGGGCCACGGCCCGGCCCAGGGCATCGAATACCTCCACAGGGGCGCGGGCGCTCAGCCCAGCCACCGTCACGGCCGCAGTGGCCGGGTTGGGGGAAACAGTGAACTGAGGCGCTGGTGCGTTGGGGAACTGCACCGCCCGCACCGGCGAGTAGCTGGCCGTGCCGTCCAGGTCCACCTGCCGCAGGCGGTAGTAAATCAATTGTGAATGACCGGATGAGTGACGGAGTGAATTATCAGCATGGGCGTAGCTGGTGGGCGTAGCCGTGTTGCCCTGGGCGGCCACCTCCCCTATCTTCTCAAACCGCTGCCCGTCGGCGCTGCGCTCCACCTCGAACCGGTCGCTGTTTTTTTCCGAGGCTGTGCGCCAGGTTAGGGCCACGGCGGGGCCGTTGGCTTCGGCCGTGAATTGCACCAGCTCCACCGGCAGCGGGCTGCTGGCCCCGGTGAGGTAGAACTCGGAGAAGTGGTCGGCTACGGTGGCCTGGGCCGTGAACCAGTCGGCCCCGGCTGCCACCGTGGCCGGGGCGGGCAACAGGCGGCGGTCGCCGGTGGGGGCGTTGTTGCTCAGGTCGCAGTCTTCGTTCAGGCCGCTGTACTGCGAAGCCTTGAGGTTGGCGGCGGTGGCGTTGCCGTCGGCGGCCGTCAGGCGGCTGAGTTCGGAGTTTAAGCCAAAGAAGCGCACCCGCACGCTCTGGCCGGAAAAGGTCTGGTTGGTGGCGGTGAGGTAAAAGTTGCGGTCGAGGTAGCGGCGACCGGCGTTGCCGTCGCGGCGCACGGCGGCGGCGGTACCGGTGCCGAGGGCCGCGAAACCCGCCGTGACCGTGCCCAGATTATACGTGTCTTCGATGGCCGCCACCACGGTCCCGCCGGTGCCGGGCAGGCGCAGGTAGCACCACGCGCCCGTGCCACCCGTGCCGCTGAGGGTGAGCGGGTCGGTGCTGAGGCAGCCGCTGGGGGCGGTGTCGCGGTACACTTGCAGCACCTCAAAGGCCGGGCTGCTGGTGTTGAAGCTATTGGCCGTGCTCACCACCACTGCACTGCTGCCGGGGGCCGCGCCAACCGGCACAATAGCCGTGAGGGAAGTAGCCGAATTGTAGGTAACGCCCGCTGCCGCTACGCTGCCGAAGCTGACGCTGCTGCCCGCCGTGAAGCCCGTGCCGGTGAGCGTCACGGCCTGACCCGGCAGCTCGGCCGCCGGGCTGAGGCTGGTCAGGACCGGCGCGGGCGGCTGATTGAAGCGCACACTCAGGCTGCCGGGGCTATTTTCCTCGGCTACCACCACGTCCACGTCGCCGTCGCCGTCGAGGTCGGCGGCAGCCACCTGGCGGGGGTTGTTGGTCAGGGCCAGGTCGGGGCCGGAGCTGGCAAAAGTGCCGCTGCCGGTGTTCAGGCGCAGGCTCAGGGTGCCGCTGTCGCTGTTGGGCACCAGCAGGTCCAGGTCGCCGTCGGCGTCCACGTCGGCCAGGGCCAGGTAGTAGGGGCTGTCGCCGGTGGTCAGGGTGCTGCCGTTGGCAAAGGCCCCCGGTACGCCGCTGCCGTTGCCGCCATTGAGCAGGACGCGCACCGCGCCGCCCGCGCTGCGGGTGGCGCAGAGCAGGTCGAGGTCGCCGTCGTGGTCCACGTCGCCCAGGGTCAGGCCGCGCAGGTTGGGGCCGGGGGCCAGGTCGGCACCGCCGCTGAAGGTGCCGGGGTTGCTGCCGGTGGCGTCGCCGCCGTTCAGGCGCAGGCACACGGCCCCGGCGGGGCCGTCGGCGGTGGCCAGCAGGTCGAGGTCGCCGTCGTGGTCCACGTCGCCCAGGGCGATGCCCGCCGCGCTGCCGGGCAGGGCCAGGTCGGGCGGGCCGTTGGCGAAAATGCCGGTGTTGCTGCCGCTGGCATCGCCGCCGTTGAGGCGGATGCGCACGGCGCTGTCCGAGTAGCGGGCCACGGCCAGGTCGAGGTCGCCGTCGCCGTCCACGTCGGCCAGGGCCAGGGCGTAGGCCCCGTCGCGCATGGCCACGGTGCCGTTGGCGGCCAGGGCGGGCGGGGCAAAGGTGCCGGTGCCGCTGTTCAGGCGCAGGCTCACGGTGTTGCCGAAGTAGTTGGCCGTGAGTAGGTCGAGGTCGCCGTCGCCGTCCACGTCGGCCAGCGCCACCTGGGCGGGGCCGCCGCCCACGGGCACATCGGAGCCGTTGCTGAAGGTGCCGGTGTTGCTGCCCGTGGCATCGCCGCCGTTCAGGCGCACGGTGGCCAGGTCGTTGTCGAAGCGTACGCCCACCAGGTCGAGGTCGCCGTCGTTGTCCACGTCGCCCAGGGCCACGCTCACCACGTTGGCCCCCACGGCCGGCACCGCCCCCGCGCCGGGCCGGAAGTTGCCGCGCCCGGTGCCGCCCGTGGCGGCGGTGAACTGCTGCACCTGCCCCCGCGCCAGCGTCGCGCCATCGGTGGCCGTGGCGGCGGTGGTGATGGTTGAGAAGATGGTTTCGCCCGGCCGGAAATCAGTGGTCGGGTTGAAGGTGATGGTCGCGCCGCTCACGCTGGCCGCCCCGCCCTGACTGCCGCTCATCCGCCCGCCGCGCTGCTGGCTGAACACCCGCACCGCCCCTTGCGTGGCGGCGGTGTTTTGCAAGGGTTGGGAAAACGTCACGGCCACGTTGGCGGCGGCTGGGGCGTTGCGTTGGTTGCGCGTCGGGGCCAGGGCCGTGATGGTCAGCGTCGGCACCTGGTTGAGGCGCACGCTGGCCGTGTTGCTGTTGTAGTTGCCAGCCAGTAAATCCAGGTCGCCGTCGCCGTCCACGTCGCCCAGCGCCACGCTGTGCGGGAAGCTGCCCACGGCGGGGTCGGAGCCGCCGCCAAAGCTGCCGCTGCCGTTGTTGAGCCGCACGCTCACCGTGCCGCTGTTGTTGGTATTGGCGGTGAGCAGGTCCAGGTCGCCGTCGCCGTCCACATCGCCCAGCGCCACGCTTTGGGGCAAGCTGCCCACGGCCGGGTCGGAGCCGGCGGCGAAGGTGCCGCTGCCGTTGTTGAGGCGCACGCTCACCGTGTTGGCGTTCACGTTGGCCGTGAGCAGGTCCAGGTCGCCGTCGCCGTCCACGTCGCCCGCGGCCAGGCCGTAGGGCTGGTTGTTGACGGCCGGGTCGGTGCCGGGCACAAAGTTGCCCACGCCCGGGCCGCCCGTGGCGGCGGTGAACTGGTAAACCTGCTTCGG
>JANYFQ010000489.1 GCA_025362615.1 Hymenobacter sp.
CCGCTGCCCCGGCTGATGCTGGTGGCCAAGGGCATCTACACCCGGCAGGGCCTCGATACGTTCGCGCCGGGCGGGCAGCTCATCAACTACGGCAGCAACCCCCTTTTGCCCTACACCCCGCACCCCATGGAATATGGCAACCGCGTGGGCCAAGGCAACGAAAGCCGCCTGCTGCACACCGATTTCACGGCCACCTACCAGCCCCGCCTCAACGTGTTCGTCGATGCCAAGCTCGTGGCCCGGCATCAGACTTATTCGCTCACGCCGGCCGCCAACGGCAACGGCAACGAGGTATACGCCTCGCTGGCCCTGCGCTGGAATATCGCGCAGCGCCTGCACGAATTTTAAGCCCGCCCACATCCGCGGGCCGATTGAAGTAACGGCGGAGCTCCGCCGTCCTTAACGGCGCGCGTCGTCATCACCCATGAAAATCTATTTACGAATCCTGCAGTACGCCCGGCCGCTGATGGCTTTCCTGCCGCAGTACCTGCTGTACACGGTGCTGACCATCTTTTTCAGCATCGGCAACTTCACGCTTATTATTCCGCTGCTGAGCGTGCTGTTCGATAAAACGGACAAGGTGCCGATGCAAGCGCCCGAGCATCTGCCGGCTTTCCGGCCCACTATTCAGTGGGTGACGGATACGTTCAACTACTTCTTCGCCGACGTGCTCACGGCCCACGGCAAGATGGGCGCGCTAGCCTTCGTGTGTGGCGTGGTAGTAGTGTCGGTGCTGCTGAGCAACGTGTTTCGCTACCTGAGCCTGCGGCTGCTGGCCAAAGTGCGCGCCCGCGTTATCCAGAACCTGCGGCGCGACTTGTACCACCGCATCATCGGCCTGCAGCTCGGCTACTTTGCCGGCGAGCGCAAGGGCGACCTCCTGTCGCGCTTCACCAACGACGTGCAGGAGGTCGAGATTTCGGTGGTGAACACGCTCACGGCCGTCGTCCGGGAGCCGCTCACCATTGTGGCGTTTTTCGCGGTGCTGTTTTATATGTCGGTCAAGCTCACGCTTTTCACCCTGATTTTGCTGCCTGTGTCGGGCGGCATCATTGCCACGCTGGCCAAGCGGCTGCGGCGGCAGGCCAAGCTGAGCCAGGGCACGTTGGGCACCATGCTTTCGGTGATTGACGAAACGCTGGGCGGCATCCGCGTCATCAAGGCGTTTAATGCCCAAGCGTACATCACGGGCAAGTTTGAAGCCCAGAACGACCTGTACGCCCGCACCTCGCGGCGCATCGACAACACCCGCGACCTGGCCTCGCCGTTTTCCGAATTTGCCGGGGTGCTGGTGGTGGCGGGCCTCATCTACTTCGGCGGCTCGTTGATTTTGGGCGGCGGCTCCGACCTCGAAGGCGCGTCGTTCATCACCTACATCGTGCTGTTTTCGCAGGTGCTCACGCCGGCCAAGGCGCTGTCGTCGTCGTTCGGCAACATTCAGCGCGGCCTCGTGGCCGGCGAGCGGGTGCTGAGCGTGATTGACACCGCGCCGGTTATCCGCGACCAGCCCGACGCGCAAATCCTGCCGCCGTTCGCGCACGAAATCGCCTTCCAACACCTGAGCTTTGGCTACGGCGACACGCCGGTGCTGCACGACATCAACCTCACCATCCGCAAAGGCCAGACCGTGGCGCTCGTCGGCCCCAGCGGCGGTGGCAAAAGCACCCTGGCCGACCTGCTGCCCCGCTTTTACGACCCCACCGCCGGCCACATCACCATTGATGGCCACGACCTGCGCACCTGCACCCTGCACTCGGTGCGCGACCAGATGGGCATCGTCACCCAAGAAAGCATCCTCTTCAACGACACCATTCTCAACAACATCCGCTTCAACACCCAGGCCACCGAGGCCGAAGTCATCGAAGCCGCCAAAATCGCCAACGCTCACGACTTCATCGTTGCCCAGCCCGAGGGCTACGCCACCGTCATCGGCGACCGGGGCGGGCGGCTCTCCGGCGGGCAGCGCCAGCGCCTGAGCATCGCCCGCGCCATCCTCCGCAACCCGCCCATCCTCATCCTTGACGAAGCCACCTCGGCCCTCGACACCGAGAGCGAAAAGCTGGTGCAGGAGGCCCTGCAACGCCTCATGTCGTCGCGCACTTCGCTCGTCATCGCCCACCGCCTCAGCACCATCCAGCACGCCGACGAGATTGTGGTGCTGCAAGCCGGCCGCATCGCGGAGCGCGGCACCCACGACGAACTGCTGCGCCGCGAAGGCGGCGTGTACCAGCGCCTAAGCTCACTGCAAACTGGTGATTTAATTGTTTAATTGTTTAATTATTGCATTGCTTAATTGTTGCTCATACGGCCCGCAACTGCACTGCGCCCACTGCGAGACGTACACCCAGAACGACCAACAATTTAGCAATTTAGCAATTAAAACTCAAAACCATGTTCTCCAACGGACTACCGCGCTGGTTCATCTACCTCAGCGTTGCCATGCTCGCGCTTCGCATCGGCTACAAGTACTACCGCAGCCAGCAAAAACCGGCCTACGAAACCCGAATGGCCGACCTCGAAACCCGCAACCAGGTCCTGATTAAAACCATTGAGGCTGACCAGGAAGCGCAGCGTGCCACCGGGGCCGCCCCGGTGCTGGCCGACTCCGCCGCCGTAGCCCGCGCCGATTCGGCCGCCCAGGCTCCGGCACCAGCCGCTGCCCAACCCCGTTAGCCGCCGCTGCGGCCCCAACCCCGCCCGCCTGCTGCCCAACCGCTACATTCGCAACGCCAACCGCGCCGGGCAGCGGGCAGCGCCCTTACTTGCCCGCCGCGTCGGCACCCCAAAAATCCGTTCCATCCGCTAAAAATCCGCTAAATCCGTGGTCTCGCTCAAACGCTTCGTTTCCGTCATCGTCCTCGTTTACCTGCTGCTGGCGCTGCTGTTCCTGCTGGTGCCCGCCGTGCGAAACTCCGTTTCCGACTTGGGCAACGGCACCAACAAAACCGAAGATTTCTTCCACGCCCTGGCCTGGATTGGCGTGTTGGTGCTGGGCTTGCAGTTCGTGGTCGAAAACCTCGACAGCGCCCTGCTGCGCCGCAGCGTAAGCTCGCAGGATGAAAAGATTAACGAGCTAAAAGCCCGGCTTTACGACCAGCAGCAGCAGGCCGTTCCGGCCCCGCTGCCCGCACCCGCGCCGCCCACCACCCGCTTCCCCGAATCGAACGTGCCGCCCTCACCGCTGGCCTAACCCTTTCTTGTTTTAGCGTGACAACTCCCGACCTCACTGCCCTCATCCGCGCCGAACTCGAAGAGGCCCGCTCGGTGCTTGACCGTTTTCTGGCCGACGAGGCCAACCTCGCAGCCATTGCCGCCGCTGCCGAACTGATGGCCGCCAGCCTCAAAGCCGGCGGCAAAATCCTAAGCTGCGGCAACGGCGGCAGCCTCTGCGACGCCCAGCACTTTGCCGAGGAACTCACCGGCCGCTACCGCCTCAACCGCGCCCCGCTCGCTGCCATCGCCCTCACCGAAGCCTCCCACATGAGCTGCGTGGCGAATGATTACGGTTACGACCACGTTTTCAGCCGCTTCGTGCAGGCCCTGGGCCGCCCCGGCGACGTGTTGCTGGCCATCAGCACCAGCGGCAACTCGCCCAATGTGCTGCTCGCCGCCCAGGCCGCGAAAGCGGCCGGCATGACGGTGGTAGCCCTCACCGGCAAAGACGGCGGCCAGCTCGCCGGCGTGTGCGACGTGGAAATCCGCGCCCCGCATTCCGGCTTCGCCGACCGGGTGCAGGAAATTCACATTAAAGCCATTCATACCATGATATTGCTGATTGAAAAACTAGTGGGGTAGCTGAATGTGTGAGAGCGGTTATTGACGCGCAACCGCCCAGCGGCACTGCCCAAACCCAGCCGCAGGTGCCGGAGCTATGCGCCGCCGGGCCGGCGCTCAAACGCCCCCCGCCGTACCTTTACGGCCCCTCCCTCCCCCACCCCGAAAACAACCCCCGTGCTGCACCCCGCGCTCAAGTGTGCGTCCGTATTCCTGTTGAGCACCGTCAAGT
>JANYFQ010000503.1 GCA_025362615.1 Hymenobacter sp.
AAACTTGTCGTCGGTACTAAAACCGCAGGTTAAAGCTGCCGTTGGTGACGGTGAGCGGCGGATTGGAGCCCCCGTTCTGGCCGGTGGCGACGAAGGCAAACGTGCCCACGGCCGTGCGGGGCGACGAAGTATAACCCGTAACGACGATATTGCCTGTTACCGTGGCACCGTTGCCGGGCGTGAAGTAGCGCAGCGTACTGCCGCTGCTGAAGGCCCGCGTGTACTGCGCCACCGCGTAGTAAGAAACGCCCAGCGGGTACGTGCCGATGCCATTGAACACCGCGTAGGACACGCGCAACACCAATTCCTCGTTCGTGCCGGTCGTGCTGCTGAGGCTATTGGCTAAAATTCCAAAGTCGCCGCTGGAGGTCGGGCCCCGGTTGAGCGACGTGGACGTGTACGCCACGCCGTTCGCCGTCCAACTCACCGTGCCGCGCGGGGTGCCGTCGCTCTGCACGTTGATGGGGTAGAGGTTTACGTCGGGGTTGCGGCTGCTAAGCTGCACCCCCGTGATGTCGGACACGGGATAAAAGCCAGGGGCCACCACGAAGCGCACCGTGTAGGTGCCCAGGCCCAGGTTCTCGAAGCGGAAGGTTCCCGTTGCGGCGTTGGGCACGGCCGGTGTCACGGTGCCGGTGCCCGACACCAGCTCCACCCGCGTCACGGCATCCACCGGGTCAATAACGCCCGCGAGGCTGCCCAACGGCTCGGCTGCTACGGCAATGGTGCCGGCCGGAGCCACCTGCCCGGCCACCACGGTCACGTAGCGCACGTCGGGGGCCAGAAAGCCCGCTTTGGGGGTGCAGGTTAGGGTGTAGCTGCCGGGCAGCAGGTTGGCAAACGTGAAGGCCCCGCTGGCGGCCGGCGTTTGCAAAAACGTCACGTTGCCGGTGTTGGTAGCCGTCACGGTCGTCACGGCCGTGGCCGGGCTGATGGTGCCCTCAATGCCGCCCGTGGTGGGGGCGGGCGCGGGGGCCGGCTCCTCTTTTTTGGAGCAAGAGGCCGTAGTGAAAAGCAAGCTGCTGGCGGCGGCCAGCAGCGCGAAGCGAAGCGTGGGGAGTAAGTTGGTCACGAAAGAGAAAAGCAGGAGGAAAGTGCAATACCAGCAGCCACGGGCCGGCCAGTCTTTTAGAAGGATAAATTGCTGAACGAGCCGTTGGTAATGCTGATGGTGGCCCCCGTGCCCAGGTTCGTGCCATCAAAACTGAACGTGCCCGACACCTTGCGGGTGGCCGTGTTGAAAGTCGTGATTTGCACCGACCCGGTGGTGGACAAGAAAGCCGAAGTCCCTGCCGCATACACCCCCGTAAAGTTGCCACCTGCCACGGTAAACGTGCCAGGGCCAGTCACCGAAGAAAGCCCCAACGTGACCCCCGTTGTTGAAGTAACAAGGCCAATGTTGAGCGCCGCCCCCGATTGCATGGCCGTGGGCGAGGCGGCCGTAACCGTGGCCCCGGCCGCCGTAAACGACCCGCTGGGGCTGCCGGTATTGCCCCCGCCCCCGCCGCCATTATTGCCACCCGCAGACCCATTCGCCGGCGTCGGGGCGCTACTATTATTGCAGCCCACGAGGCCACCGGCCAGCAGGCCACTCATCAAAAACACAACGGCTTTGGAACGTAAAGCAAAAAACATAAAAAAAACGGTAAAAGGTGAGCCACAAAAGTAACTGCCAACCGCCGCTGTTGCTCCCGTTCAACCCGTTTTTAATTCAATTTGCTCCCCAGGGCCGGCTATGCCAGGGCCGGCAAGTCTTCACGTCTTTTGCTTCTTCTTTTTAGCGGCCGGAAAGAGCACGTTGTTCAAAATCAGCCGGTAGCCGGCCGAGGTGGGGTGCAGGGCGAGGTCGGTGGGTTCTTCGCCCACCAGGTGCTGGTAGTCTTCGGGGTCGTGGCCGCCGTAAAACGTCCAGGTGCCCTTGCCCAGCGAGCCGTGCAGGTAGCGGGCCTCGCCGGTTTGCTTGGTGTCGCCCATTATTACCACATCGCTCTTGATGAGCGACTTACGAAAGGCCGTCGTCTGCCCCATAAAGCCGTGGATGACTTTCTCGTGGTTCTGGCAGAGCATGGTGGGCACCGCGTCGTACTTGGCCGAGAAGGTAAAGAGCTGGAAATAGTCGGTCTGCTCGTTCAGCATCCGCTCCTGTGGCTGCATATCAATGTTGGAGTACTCGTAGAAATACGGGTCGCGCACGAGCTGAAAGTTCTGGAAGGCCAGGCAGCGGTTGAAGTTGAGCTTGCTTTGCGCGGCGGGGTCGCTGCCGTCGCCGTCGTACACGCTCTCCACCATGTCCACGCCCAGGCCGGCCAGGGCGATGTCGTAGCTGTCGGTGGCCGAGCACATGGCGAACAAAAACCCGCCCCCGGCGATGAATTCCTGCATTTTGGTGGCCACGGTGCCCTTCATCTGGCTCACCTTGCCGAAGCCGTTGCGCTTGGCGGCGGCTTCGGCATCGCGTTGCTGCTGCTGATACCAGGGCGCGTTGCGGTAGTTGGAATAAAACTTCCCGTACTCGCCCGTAAAGTCCTCGTGGTGCAGGTGCAGCCAGTCGTACTTGGGCAGTACGCCGGCCAGCACTTCGTCGTCGTAAATTTTGTCGTACGGAATTTCGGCGTACTCCAGCACCAGCGTCACGGCATCGTCCCAGGGCTGTTTGCCCTTGGGGGTGTACACCGCAATTTTGGGTACTTTTTCCAGCTTCATCACGTCCATGTTGGCGTTCTCGTCGGCTATCTCGCTCAGAATGGCCGTGTACTGCGCTTCGCTGATGACCTGAAAGTTAACCCCGCGCACGGCCAGCTCTTTCTCGGCGTCGGGCCGGGCATCGAAGGCAAACGCGCCGCCCCGGTAGTTCA
This sequence comes from Hymenobacter sp., assembly GCA_025362615.1. GTDB lineage: Bacteria > Bacteroidota > Bacteroidia > Cytophagales > Hymenobacteraceae > Hymenobacter. Next base: position 2,856 of record JANYFQ010000503.1, read on the forward strand.
GGAGCCAGTCCACGGGCACCTCGCGCTGCAAGAGCCAGAAGGCCACGCCGTAGGCTTTGAGGTGTTCCTTCTGGGTGTTATCCATCGGGATGAAGACGTGGTTGGCACGGGCCACCAGGGCCGGCAGAGTCAGCAGCAGCGTTAAAATAAGTTGTTTGAAGCGCATGGATGGGCAGTCAATTTAGGTTGAAGTTACGGCCAGGGGCCGAACTTTGCGGGTAGCGCGGGTTTTCAACCCGCGCGTAGAGGCTGGCATCGCAGGGGCACTGCCGGCCATTCACGAGCAGCACGCGCGGGTTGAAAACCCGCGCTACCACCCATGAACCAACTAGAAAACATCTTCGAGGCCCTGCGTTCCATCAAAGGCAATTTGCTGCGCACCATCCTCACGGCGCTCATCGTCAGCATCGGGCTGTTTGCGCTCGTGGGCATCCTCACGGGCATTGATGCGATGAAGAACTCGCTCTCCGAAACCTTCGCCAGCCTGGGGGCCAACTCGTTCACCGTCAAAGCAAAGGGCTACACCAACCGCTTTCGCAACGGCGGCAAGCAGGGGCGGCAGTTTCCGCCCATTTCCTTCCTGCAAGCCAAGCAGTACAAGGCCCAGATGGCCGCCGAAGCCCAGGTGGGCCTCTCGGCCTTCATCGCCGGGGCAGCCGAGGTGAAGGCCAACGGCCAGAAAACCAACCCCAATATGCAGGTCATCGCCGGCGACGAAAACTACCTCCGCATCCAGGGCTACAACCTGGCCCAGGGCCGCACCTTCTCGCAGGCCGAACTCACCACCGGGGCCAACGTGCTCATTGTGGGCGACGAAATCAAGCAGAAACTTTTTCCGCGCCAAAGCCCCGTGGGGCAGTACGTTACGGCCCTAGGCCGCCGCCTGCTGGTGGTGGGCCTGCTCGAAAAAAGCGGGGCCACCATGGGCGGCGGCGGGGCCGACCGCATTGCCTTCCTGCCCCTCGAAACCGGCAACCAGCTCCCCCGCCAACGCGCCCTCACCTACGACGTCAAAACCGCCACCACCCGCCCCGAAACCCTCGACTTCATCATGGGCCAGGCCACCGGGGCCATGCGCGCCGTGCGCCACGACCGCCTGGGCCAGGAAGATTCCTTCGAGGTCGAAAGCTCCGAGTCGCTGGCCAAAGACCTGGACGAGTTGAGCGGGAAGATGAAAATCGGCGGCGGCCTCATCGCCTTCATCACCCTGCTCGGGGCCAGCATCGCCCTGATGAACATCATGTTGGTGTCCGTCACCGAGCGCACCCGCGAGATTGGCATCCGCAAGGCCATGGGCGCCACGGCCCTGCAAATCAAGCAACAGTTTCTGATGGAAGCCATCGTCATTTGCCTGCTCGGCGGGGCCTTCGGCATCGTGCTCGGCGTGGCCGGCGGCAACGGCGTGGCGCTGCTCATCGGCTCGGGCTCGTTCTACGTGCCCTGGGGCTGGATGCTGCTGGGCCTGGTCATCTGCGTGACGGTGGGGTTGCTGTCGGGGTACTACCCGGCCAGCAAGGCGGCGGCGCTCGACCCGATAGAGAGCCTGCGCTACGAATAAGACCGCAGATTCAAACGGATTTAACGGATGAAACGGATGCGCCGCTGGCGCAGCTGGCCATGTTGGGGGTGGGGTGCCGGGCGGCGGCTGGCGTACGTTTGGGTAAAGTCGTATACTTGTGCCTTGGATGGTTAGATGCCCGCGGGTTTCCGCTATCGCCCGGCGGCGCTGATATTTGCGCCGCTTACCGTGTTTTTTTAAACAGTCGTGCAGAAGTAAACGCACATCGACTTGGTTGTAAAACCTTGATTGCAAGTTCAACACCTAACACCTAACACCCAACAGCTAACACCTAATATTTTGATGACCCGCCCCACCTTTGACCACCCCGTGTTCGAGCAGCTCTACGAGCGCGACTACCACATCGCTGACGACGTGCTGCGCCAGATTTTGGCCCTGGGGCCGGAAGTGGCCGTGCCCGAGCTGCTGAAAATCACCGCCCCCATTCTTGATGGCTTCGACTACGCGCAAGCCGAAACCGAAGACTGGCACGCGCACTACCACTTCCTCCACGCCCTCTACCTGCTCTACGTTCTCGGTGCCCCCGAAGCCCTCGACGTGTACCGCCACCTGTTGCGCCTCGACGACCGCGAAGTGGAGTTTTGGTTCGGCGATGCCCTTTACGAGGAAGTACCCGAACTGCTGGCCCGCGCCGCCGAAACGCGCCTGCCCGACCTGCTGGCCATGCTCGAGGACCATGACATCTTGTTTCAGCAGCGCCTTGTGCCCGCTCAGGCCGTGTCGTACCTCGCCCGCACCCAGCCCACGTTGCGCCCCGCCATCAGCGAGTTTTTGCAAGGGCACCTGCGCCGCATCGCCGCCGACCATGAGCAATTTGGCCAGCGCCTCTCGGTTCGCGCCGGCAACATCGGTTACACCATTGACGATTACCTGGGCGGCTTGCTGGTCGATATCCAGGAGGCCGGCCTTACCGAACTCGAACCCGAGATGCGGGCGCTGCACCGCCTGGGCATCGTGGACGAAATGATGGCCGGCGGCGAAGACGATTTCGAGTTCGACTCGGCCTACGCCCTCGCGCCTCCGCTCGATGTCTTCGCCCTCTACCAAACATTTCGCAACAACCCCGACGACTACTCGCCCCACAACCCCAACGCCCCCGTCATCGCCGCACGCCGCGCCCGCGAGGAAGCCGCTTTTGCCCAACGCCGCCGCGAGGCCCTGGCCCAGCAGGTGCCACAGCCCCGCCTCGCACCCCCCAAAACCGGCCGCAACGACCCCTGCCCCTGCGGCAGCGGCCAGAAGTTCAAGAAATGCCACGGGTCGTAACAGAGGAGGTGCCTTAAAACCATGCCCCCCAAGCCGCTGCCGACTTTCAACCCGTTTCGAATTGGTTGTTGCGCCTATTCAGATGGCTTGACCAGCACTTCCACGGTATGCACGCGCTCTGTCATGCCGCCAAAATAAGCACCTTGCCTGCTCCGTGATACGATTTGATACGATTCAAGACGATGCTGATACGATAGGCCCAACCGCCCCCCGCCCCCGTGCCCCCGACGCCGCTTAGTGCCGCCAGGGAAGCTTAGTGTGTCTGGGAAGCGGGCACCTTTACGCACAACACCCTGCACTCCCGAAGTGGGGAAGGCAGGGTGTTAATGTGTTTGAGATACGCCAAGCTTACGCCAATTTTGGCTTACTTTATGTTATTCTCCTTGTATTTCTTAGCCAGCTCATCTGTTAGCTTATGAGTTGTCCACCAACCATTAGTTACCGACTCACGCACAATTTTGCCGCAATGTGGACAAATAACGGCTTCTCGTTCTTTTGTGCCCGGCATCTCCAATTTATGCTCGCCCACTGTGAAATATTTACTGCAAAATGAACATTTCTCTATTTCGTTTGCCATTGTAATTCGCTTGTCAAAAGGTTTTAGGAAGGAATATTACGCTCTGTTTTTAAAGAATAAATTGTTGCTGATAAATAGAGTAAGGCTAATAAAATTGTTCCGCCGCATAGCATGAAAACTGCGCCGTTATGTACTCCAGTCATAAACATGGCCTCACTAAAACCATCCTCCCAGCCATTATAAAACGAATAGGCGGCGAACCCAAAGTCAATGAGCATTATAAAGATTATAGCATTAGATAGCAAAGCTATATTAAGACGCGTTCTAATTGATAGTTTGTTTATCCAATAATTTCTAAACGGCAGATAATCTTGCGTGTAATTATTTCTGCGCGGTGCGATTATTAATGCTTCAAAAAGTACTGGAGTAGCAAAAAGCATCATGCAGAAAGTTCTGTCGAGATAAGGAACAAAAAAATTATCTGCTCCACTGTACTTGCCAATGGAAAAGTGCATGTCATACATCTTGACAGACGCTGCAATTAAGCAAAATACTGCCCAAATAAAAACAATTATTTTAATCATAAAATAGTAAGTATTTATTCTATTTGTTCACAAATCCTTTGTAAACCCAAATTCCCAACGCGCTTAAAGCATAGTAGATAAAAATGCCTATAAGAAATCCTGGTATGAATGAGTCACTTGGGTCTGTATAATATGTGTCCTCAGTAAAAGCTACACAAACTAGTCCAAGCAAAGAAGGGAATACAATCCAACCTGCTATAACAGCTCTGTAGTAGCCAACTGGCAGCACTTTAAAAGGGCTGATGATTTTATTGATAAGATTCAATGTTTAAGAAGTTATATGTGAGAAAACGATTGGGCAAACTTACATATTCCGCCGGTACTGCCC
>JANYFQ010000529.1 GCA_025362615.1 Hymenobacter sp.
CCATCACCGTCATCATGCACGAGCCCAGGGCCGTGCTCACGAGGTCGGTGGGGGAGAAGGCCTCGCCCCGGCCGTGGTTATCGACGGGGGCATCGGTCTGAATAACATTGCCCGAGGCAGCGTGCGTGGCTTCGGTGCGGAGGTGGCCCGCGTAGCGGGCAGTGGCGGTGTTCATCAAATCAGGAAGTTACCTTTGCGAAGTTGTTTGTTCTTTCGCTAAATTACGTATTACTTGGTGCGCCGAATTCTCGGTGCCGGTTCGGGTCCTATTTCGGTTGAAGATTATGCGTTTTTTTTCTGCAAATACGTACCGCTGGGGCCTGTTGGCCGCTGGCCTGCTCGCGGCCGTCAGCGCCCAGGCCCAGGACCGCCCCGCGCCGGCCGCTGTGCCAGCGTCGGCTCCGGCTCCGGCTTCGCGTAGCAGCTCGGCCCCGCTGCGCACCGACATGATTTCCGATGCGCCCTCCGATGAGCAGTCGTACCAGAAAGAATTTGTTTTTGGGGTGAACTTCAACACCCAGGGTGGCCTGTTGGGCGGCGCGTCCATCCGCGCTTCGCGGGTGCTCGACGGCCGCCTGCTCCGCTTCTGGAGCCTGGAGGGCGTAATGTTGAAAAACGCCAAGGAAGACCGCAAAAGCTCGCGGATTGGCGGCACCTACATCGACCGCAAAACCAATTATGCGTTCGTGCTGCGGCCTTCCGTGGGCATCCAGCGCATCCTGTTTCGCAAAGCGGCCGATGCCGGCGTGCAGGTGAACGGCCTGCTCAGCGTGGGGCCGTCCCTCGGCCTGCTGATGCCCTACTACATCAGCTACGACCGCACGGTCGCGCAAAAGGGTGGCCAGATTAACCTCACATCGGATGAAATCGTGAGCGAGCAGTACGACCCTCGCAAGCACACCGTCACGGACGCGATTCTTGACCACGGCCCTTTGTTCAGCGGCATTGGCCAGACGCAGGTGGTGCCCGGCTTCCATTTGCGCGGCGGCCTCAGCTTTGAGTACGGTCGCTACCGCGATGCCGTGACGGGCCTGGAAGTGGGCTTTCTGGTCGAAGGCTACACGAAGCGTCTGCTCATCCTCAGCCCCAGCACCCTGTCCGACACCGACGTGCTGAACCGCAAGTTCTTCCCCTCGGTGTACCTGACGCTGTATTTCGGGCACCGCTCGTAGATTCAGTTAACAGTGAGCAGTTAACGAACGGCTAGGGTTCTTGCCGGGATTCAGCGATTTGAACGCGGGCTTCCGGGGTTAATTTTGTGCAGCTTTTTCTGAAACGATTAGGCGCTGAGTTGCTTTTGTATAGGGTTAACTGCTTATCGTTAACTGCTAACTGTTAACTGAAAATGATTAATTTGCCCGTTATCCAGCCCGAAACGGCTGCACCCGCCCGCCCCCGCAAGCCCGACTGGCTGCGCGTGAAGCTGCCCGTGGGCGAAGAATATGCCGCCGTGCGCCGGCTGGTTGATGAGCACAAGCTGCACACCATCTGCGAGAGCGGCAACTGCCCCAACATGGGCGAGTGCTGGGGCGCGGGCACGGCCACGTTCATGATTCTGGGCAACATCTGCACCCGTTCGTGCTCGTTTTGCGCCGTGGCCACCGGCCGCCCCACCGAGTACGACCTCGACGAGCCCCGCCGCGTGGCCGAGGCCATCAAGCTCATGAAGGTGAAGCACGCCGTGCTTACCAGCGTGAACCGCGACGAGCTGAAGGACCGCGGGGCCAGCGTGTGGCGCGAAACCGTGGTGCTCACCAAGCAGCTCAGCCCCGAAACCACCATCGAAACCCTGATTCCGGACGTAAAAGCCAACTGGGACGCGCTCGACGTAATGATTTCGGGCGGCCAGGAAGTGATTTCGCACAACGTCGAAACCGTGGGCAGCCTCTACCGCCTTGTGCGCCCCCAGGCCCGCTACGACCGCAGCCTGGAGCAAATCCGCCGCACCAAGCTGGCCGGCCACCGCACCAAATCCGGCATCATGCTGGGCCTGGGCGAAAAGCCCGACGAGCTGTACCAGGCCATGGACGACCTCGTGGCCAACGGCCTCGACATCCTCACCCTCGGCCAGTACCTCCAGCCCACCAAGCGCCACCTCGAAGTGGCCGAGTTCATCACCCCCGACCAGTTCGCCCACTACAAGGAGGAGGGCCTGCGCCGGGGCCTGAAATACGTGGAGAGCGGCCCGCTCGTGCGTTCCAGCTACCACGCCGAGCGCCATGTGAACGTGCCGATTTAAGTCGGCAAAAAATTAACTTTTCCTCATCCCACCATCATGGAAGCCAGCCTGAAAGAACAAGTCCACGAATTGGTGAACCGACTGCCGGACAACGCAACCATTGAGGACCTGATGCACGAGCTGTACGAACTACGGTCTATTGAGCGGGGCTTAGCGGATATTGCTGCCGGCCGCCTCACCCCGCACCATGAGGCCAAAGAGCGGGTGTTGGCCCGGCTGCACAAAAGCGCATGACGCTGTATTGGACCGATGACGCATTGGAACAGGTTTCGGCCATTGGTGAGCACTTAAAATTGACTTCGCCGAAATACGCCGACTTGGTGGTAACGGATTTATTTGACCGGGTGCGCTCGCTAATTGATTATCCTAAATTGGGCCCGGTGTACAGAAAAGCAGGTTTGCCCTAAGTACGAGAGCTGCTTGTCAGGTCTTACCGAGTGGTGTATTATGTT
>JANYFQ010000552.1 GCA_025362615.1 Hymenobacter sp.
TGGCCTTGCGCGTCTGGACACGGCTCAAAAGCCTGGCCTACAGTAGCAAAAAAACAGTGTATCAACTCAAGCAAGGGTTATTGGATGCGTACATGAACCGCGAGTTAGCAAAACCGACCCTGGTTTTTGCGTAAGTCCTAATTTCTACAAACCACTTGACTACCAACATGACACCGCTTCGCGGTTGGGTGGAGTGCGTAAGTCCTAAATAAGTAAAAAGCAACCATAAACCCTATCTTCGTCAGACCGCGCAGCGGCCATCCTCCGTTCCATCCGTTAAATTCGTTCCAATCTGTGGTCTTGCTCAGTGATAGTATCGCCGACGATGCCGAGTTCTTCGTCGAGCAAATCGAAGTGTTGGCCATCGTTTTCGACAACACCGATGATGTAACGGTGTGGGCCACGACGTTCTTCGACAACGACATCCATTTCTTCCACCTGGCCCTCCCTTTCCTGGCCCTCGACCAGCTCATGCGTCTGGCCGCCGGCCGCACCGAAGCCCTTCAGGAAGAAGTTTCCGATGCCCTGGCCGCCGCCGAGTGGCCCGCCCTGCTCGAATACAATTCCGACGAAAAACCGCCCGTGCTGCTGCCGCAAATAGCCCTCAAACTGTCGGTTACTTATCCGGCCGAGGGCGATGAGGCCGACGACGACCTGCAGCCGCACAATATCTTTTACCTGGAAGGCGTGTACCTGCGGTTGGGCGAATAACCATGACGGCTTTTTTAATTCCGGGCTTGGGTGCCGATGAGCGAGTATTTGAGGCGCTGGCGCTCATCTTGCCAACTGTGATTTTGCGTTGGGAGCCGCCAGCTTCATTTGCCGAGCCTTTGGCGCAGTATGCCCGGCGTTTGGCTGCTCAAATCCCTGCAAATGAGCCGTGTTGGTTGGTGGGTGTTTCGTTTGGGGGCGTAATGGCCCTCGAACTAGCACAGTTGCGACCTTTTGGTAAGGTGGTGTTGATTTCCAGCGTGGCCCAGCCCACGCAGCTTCCAGCGTTGCTGCGTGCAGCCCGAGTCACCGGCCTATACCGTTTTGTTCCCATCAGATTAGGAGTTTTTCTGCCTGGAATGATGCAGTGGATTTTCGGGGTCGAGAAGCCGGAGCACCGAGCATTACTTCGGCAAATTGTTGATGATACCGACCCGCCTTTTGCCCGATGGGCCATCAACCAGTTGGTGCATTGGCGAGGCGTGAATACCAAACCGGCTGTCCGAATTCATGGTACCCACGACCGCCTACTGCCCGCCATTGGGCCAGTAAATTATTGGATTGATGGGGGTGGTCATTTGATGGTTGCTACTCACGCGATAGAAGTTAGCTCCCTACTCAACCACCTTTTTATGAGTGCATAAACCATGCTTCCCACCTTCCCCCACGCGGGCCGCGCCTACGCCTACGACCCCGCCGCGCCGCTCGATATTTCCTTGCCCCTGGCTCCTGGCCTGGCCGGGCAGCCCAACTGTTTTTGGGCCGAGCCGCTGGAGATTAACACCATCCGCGTGGGCAATTTTGTGGGCAGCGTGGCGCTGGGCGGCAGCACCAACTACCGGCGCGTCCACGTCACGCCCCACGGCAACGGCACCCACACCGAGTGCTACGGCCACATTTCGCCCGACTCCGCCGCGACACTCAATCAGTGCCTGCGGCGGTTTTTGTTCGTGGCCCAGGTAGTTAGCGTCGCTCCCCGCACCCAACCCAACGGCGATTTGGTTGTCATGCTCGCCGACGTGCAGGCCGCACTACCGCCCGGCCCGCTGCCCCAAGCCCTAGTGCTCCGCACGTTGCCCAACGCCCCCGCCAAGCGCCAACACCACTATTCCGGCACCAACCCGACGTACTGCGAACCCGCGCTGGCCCACTGGCTCGTGGCCCAAAACGTGCAGCACTGGCTCCTCGACCTGCCCAGTGTGGACCGCGAGGAGGATGCCGGCCAACTCCTGGCCCACCACGCCTTCTGGCGCTACCCCCAGCAGCCGCGTTGCGGTGCCACCATCACGGAGTTGATTTTTGTGCCCGATGAAGTAACCGACGGTTTGTATCTACTCAATATTCAGATAACCAGCCTCGAAATGGACGCCAGCCCCAGCAAGCCGGTGCTTTATGCATTGGCCTGACGGGTAGCGCCAGGCAAAGGCTTGGTGCTACCCGTCAGGCCAACGATTCAGTGCTGCACCTGCACGGGCTGGGTCAGCACCTTGCCGCCGGGCAGGGCCACGCGCAGGGTGTAGAAGCCGGTCGGCACTTGCCGCACGTCGAGGGTGCTGTTCGGCTGCGCGGTCGTGGCCGTCTGCACGGTCCGGCCCAGGGCGTCGAAGAGCGTGAGCGTTGCCGCCGCGCCGCCCGTGGCCATTTCCACCACCAGGCGCTCGTCGGCGGGCACGGGGTACACGGCCCAGCCGGGGGGCAGCGCCCCGCCTACGGCCAGGACGACCACCGTCGCCGCCGACACGCCCGAGCGGCAGCTTGCCGGGGCCGCGCTCACGGCCACGGCCGTGTAGGTGCCCACGCCCGCCGGGCCGCTGGCCGGGAAGCGCGGCCCGCTCACGCCCGGCTGCACCGCCCCGCCCAGGAACCACGCGTACACGATGCCCGCCGCCGGGGCCACGACCGTGACCGGCCCGCCCGGCGCGTGGGCCAGCACCGGCACGGCCGGCACGGGGGCGGTGGCCACGGCCACGGCCGCCGAGGGCGGGCCGAAGCAGCCCGCCGCCCCCGCCACCTGCACCGAGTAGCTGCCGCCCGCCGTCACGGCCAGTGTGCGCGTCGTGGCCCCGGTGTTCCACAGGTACTGCGCCGCCCCGGCCGGGGCGCTCAGCGTTAGGCTGGCCCCCGCGCACAGGCTTTGCGGCCCGGCCGGGGCCACGGCCACGGCCGCCGGCAGCGGGTCAATGGTCAGGTCGCGTTGGTTGTCGCCGCCAAGCAGGGCGCTGTCGGCCGTTATCACGCGCAGGCGGTAGCGGCTGCCGGCCGGCAGCACCGCCGGCAGCGTGGCCCGCAGGGCCGTGGCCGTGCCGCCGGGGGCGGGGGCCAGCAGCCAGGTTTCGCCTTGGCGAAAGCGGCCCATCTTGTTGGAGAGCTGCAGGCGCAGGCCCGCCCGCTCGGCCGGGGTCAGGGTGCCCTCGGTGGTGTAGGCCAGGGTGAGGGCCTGCCCGGCGCAGTAGCGCCGGGGCTGGGCGGCCAGCGTGTCGGCCTGCACGAACTTCTCGCTGTAGCGCACGATGCCCGTGCCCGTGGTGAAGGCGTTGTAGCGGTCTATCAGTACGCTGGGGCCACCGCTGGCCTGGCCGGTCGTCGCCTGCACGTTGGCCACCAGCGTCCAGGTCCGGCCCGCGTCCTGGGTCTGGAACACGTCGTTCCTGCCAAAGGCCCAGCCGTTGCGGGCGTTGCGGAAGCTGACGGCGTACAGGCCAGCGTCTGCGAAGCCATTTTCCCGCATCGGCGACGATTGGGCCTCCAAATCGGTGAAGCGCCAGGTACGGCCGCCGTCGGTGGTTTGCCAAAGGCCCCGGCCAGCGGCCCAGTAGCCCACGGCCGCCGAGGTGAAGCAGGGCCGGGAGGCCAGCAGGTTGTCGCCGCCCGGCGTGGGCAGCGCCCGCCAACTGCGCCCGGCGTCGCGGCTGAGCAGGTACACCGCCGAGTCGGTGGGGATGTACACCGTGGCCGAATCCGTCCAGGTGATGGCCCACAGGTAACGGCGCGGGGCCGGGTTCGGGGCGGCTGCCCAGCGCTGCCCGCCGTTGCGGGTGGTGTAGAGCGTGTGCTCGGTCAGGCTGGCGATGGTCGCCCGGCGGGTGTCCCAGCAGCCGATGGCATCTATATAGCTCGGGGCCGTGCCCAGCGCCTGATTGGCCCAGGTACGGCCCGCGTCGGTGGTGCGCAGCACCAGGCGGGGTGCCAGACCCGAATACCCGACCACCCAGCCCGTGTCGGCATCCGGGAAGGCGGCCCCCAGGATGGTGCCGTTGACCGCCGTCAGGCCGGGCAGCGCCCCGTCGATGCGCACGGGCTGCCACGGGGCACCCCGGCGGGTGGTGCGCAGCAAGGTGGTGCCGCTTCCCGAGTCATAAAAGGACGGCACCGCCCAGCCGCAGGCAGGGCCGGAGAAATTCAGGTTGACAACGCGGCGCACGGGGGCCAACGTGCTGCGCGATTGCCAGGTGCCGCCGTAATCGGACGTGCGGTAGATGCCGCCAGCCGCCCCCACGGCCCAGCCCGCGCCCCCCGGCAGCAGGCGGGTGGCCTGCTGGCGAGACAGCGCCACCGACAACGGGGAATTGGCGGAAAATCGCCCCGGCACCAACGCCCAGGTCAGCCCCCCGTCGGTGGTGCGGTAGCATGACTCGCGTACCACCAGCAGCCCGCGCAAGGGGTCGGCAAAGGAGAAGCTGACAATGGGCACGAAAGGATAGTAGAACGCAAAGCTGGCCACCTGCGCCCAGGCCCCGCCGCCGTTCACGGTTTTGTAGAGCCGCGTGGTGTTGGTGGCAAAGTCCGCCGCCACCAGCCAGCCCAGTTGCGGGGTCAGGAAGGTCAGCTTCAGCGGGTCCAGCCCCGGCCCCACGGCGGGCAGGATGTCCTGCCAGGTGCGGCCCGCGTCGGCGGTGCGCAGCAACTGGCTGACGAGTTGCGCCGGAACCTCCGAGTTCACGGCCAGATACCCCGTGGTAGCCGTGGTGAACACCGGAGGTTGGAAGGAAAAAAGGTAGTTATAGCCACCTTGGTTGTTGAGAATCACCTCCGGCCAGGTCCGGCCCCCGTCCACGGTGTGACGCAGCACGGGCGCGGCCCTGATGTAAAAAAAATTAGGAGCCGGAGTTCTTCCCGTCAAGCCGTAGCTTACGTAGGCTTCGGTGGGCGAGATGGCCACCACCTGCGGCGTGAGGACGCTCAGCACGTTTTCGCCGATGCCCTGCGCGGTCCACGTCTGCCCCCCGTCGGTGGTGCGCCGCACCTGCCCCGGGCCGGTCTTGTAGTGGCGGTCCGTGGTGAGCGGCGTTTCGGTGCCCAGCCAGCCCACCTGGGGGTTGGCGAACGACACGGAGGTCACGTCGCGCGTGGCCCCGGTGGGCAGCGCCCGCCAACTGCGCCCGGCGTTGGTGGTTTTCAGCGCCGTGCCGTGGTTGCCCACGGCCAGCACGGTCGAGTCGTTGAAGGCCCAAAAGTCGTTGAGGCCAAAGCCCGTGGGCTGCGGGGCCTGCCATTCCCAGAAGGGCAGGCCCGCGAGGGGGGCCGCCGGGGCGGTGGGGGCTTGGGCCTGGGCCGGGGCAGCGGTCAGCAGCCAGGTGGCCGCCAGCGTTGCCGCCCGGCCGGCCCAACGGCTCGTAAAAAGAGTAGCATTTTTCATGGTCGGCAGCAAGTTAAATGAAAGGAAAAAGAGCACAGCCCCACTTCCGACCGCACCCCCAAAGCCCCCTGCCGCCGCCCGGTGAGGCAGCCGCAGGGGGCAACAAGGCCGGCTAGCGGGGCCAGCGGGGCCGGTCAGGGCCGCCGCTGGCAGTAGCCATCGGGCGGGGTCGGGTCGTGGGGCGGCGGGTTAGTGCTGCACCTGCACGGGCTGGGTCAGCACCCGGCCGCCGGGCAAGGCCACGCGCAGGGTGTAAAAGCCGGTCGGCACCTGCCGCACGTCGAGGGTGCTGTTCGGCTGCGCGGTCGTCGTCGTCTGCACCGTGCGGCTCAAGGCATCAAGCAGCGTGAGCGTGGCGGGGCCAGCACTTAAGTTGGCTTCCAGGTTGATGCTCAATTGGCTGCCCACCGGGTTGGGGTACACCTGCACCCGTTCGGCGGCCGGGGCGCTGCTGCCCCCGTTGCCGGGGCCGGGCGCGGGCCGGGGGCCGCACTTCGTGTACGACCCAACGTACACGTAAGGATAATCCAGGCAGTTGTTGTCGTTCGTGACGCGCACCGTCACGCGGGCGTTGGGTGCCGGAATGGAGGTGCCCCAGGCGAAGGTCGTGCTGTTGCTGAAGTTCAGGTTGCCCACCGGGACGTTGAGGGCTCGCTGCGTCCAGGTACCGGCTACGAGTTCTTCCAGCTTCCACTCCACGAACCGGTTGCCCGTGTTGTTGGGGTCGCCGGGGGTGGCGCAGGGGCCGGTGATGGTGCTGATATAGGAGCCGCAGGCCCCCGTATTTAGCGTCACCGGGAACGTACAGCCCGCAATGGGTCCCTTCACTTTGACGGCCTGAGTGATGATGCCCCCGTTCAGGTTGCAGGCCCCGGCCACGGCCGTTACGTTGCCGCCCGTTGTGCCCGTGTTCACGGTTACGGTGTTGGCCGTCTGGCTCACAAACGTCCAACCGCTGGGTAGCCCCCAGGTCACGCCCGACGGGGCGTTGCTCAGCGTCAGCACCACGCCGTTGGTGCTGGGCGGCACACAGGTCGGCGTAATGACGTTTTGCGCCGCCACCAGTTGCCGGTCAATCGCCTTGATGATGGTTTGCCGCCCGAAGCACGTGCCAGCCGTGGCGATGCCGACGATGGTAATAATCGTCGAGTTCGTGGCCGTAAAGCCCGAAAGGGCGATGGGCTCTTGATTACCCGTTCCGGCAACACTGGGCTGTACCACAGTGATGGCACTGTTGGTACTGCTGATGGTGTAGTTTACGCCTACCACCGTATTGAGGAGGAACGACACGCTGCCCACAGTGCCAACGGGCAGACACGACGGGAAATTGGTGAGCGCCGACGTGCTAGTGCTGTTGAGGTCATTTGCAACCGTCACGTTGATAGGTGCTGAAAAGGAGTTGCATTTGCCAACCTTCACTTTCACCGTGTACGAACCAGCGGTCAACGACGCACCGGGAATAATGTACGAAGCGCCATCCTGAGTTGGGGCACCGGGTACGGAAGTAACTCCGTCAGCGTAAAAG
>JANYFQ010000556.1 GCA_025362615.1 Hymenobacter sp.
TTCGAGCTGGCCTCGCTCCGCAGCCTGACCGGGCAGGATTTGGCCGGCCGCCTCAACGCCCAGGGCACCGCCAGCGGCCTCTACGGGCCGCTCACCATCACGAGCACCCTGGCCGTCGATTCGCTCACCTACGACCGCACCCTGATTGGCGACGTGGCCGGCCGCAGCGATTGGCTGAAGGCCCCCAACGGCGGGGCCGGCCAGCTCCGCGTGAACCTCGGCATTACCCGCGCCAACCAGCCGGTGCTCACCATCACGGGGTTTGTTGCGCCGGGCAGCGCCACTCAGCAGCTCGACCTGACCGGCACCCTCACCGACGCGCCCATTGTGCTGGCCCAGCCGTTTTTGGGCACGCTCTTCAGCAACCTCGGCGGCACCGGGCGCGGCAGCTTGCGGCTGAGCGGAATGTTTGGCGCCATGAACCTGACCGGCGGCGTGGACGTGCGCAACGGCCGCCTCAAATTCAACTACCTGGGCACTACCTACACCTTTGCCGACCGCATCGACTTCACGATGAACAGCATCAGCTTCCGCAACGTGGTGCTGCGCGACCCGCTCGGCAACGTGGGCCTGGTGGATGGCGTGGTGAGCCACCACCAGTTTAAGAACATGAGCCTGCTAATCGGAGCTGATTTCCGGAAGTTGCAGGTGCTCAACACCAATCGCAAGGACAACGACCTGTACTTCGGCACGGCCTACGCCAGCGGCACGGCCCGCGTAACCGGCCCCGTGGACGACCTGCGGGTGGACGTGCGGGCCACCTCCGAGGCCGGCACGCGGATGTCGTTGCCGCTCGATAACGCCGCCAAAGCCCAGAAGGCCGGTTACATCAAGTTCGTGAACAACAACGTGAAACCCGATACCGTCATCACCAAAAAAGCGGTGGTGGTGAAGGCCGAGGACCGGGTGGATTTGTCGGGCGTTCAGCTCAACTTCAACCTCACCGTCACGCCCGACGCGTACATGGAGATTTTGTTGGACGAAAGCACCGGCGACATCATCCGGGGCACCGCCGCCGGGCAGCTGCGGATGAACATCGACACGCGGGGCGATTTTAATATGTACGGCCAGGTCGAAATTGTGCGTGGGGCCTACAATTTTACGCTGCAAGGGCTGGTAAACAAGGAGTTTGTGGTGCGCCCCGGCGGCCTCATCACCTGGAACGGCGACCCGCTGGCCGGCGAAATGAGCGTGGCCGCCACCTACACCCAGCGCACGTCGCTGGCCCCGATTTTGGGCGTGGGCACGGGCTCCGGTGCGGGCAGCAACACGGCCGTGGTGCCGGTCACGGCCGTCATGAACCTGAGCGGGCCGCTGCTGCTGCCCACCATCCGCCTGGGCCTGGAATTTAACGACGCGCCGGGGGCCTTGCAGGGCGATTTGGCCTCCTTCACGGCATCGCTCCGCAACGACGAGCAGGAGTTGAACCGCCAGGTTTTCAGCCTGCTGGTGTTCAAGCAGCTCGCGCCGCCCGGCTCGTTTACCCAGCTTTCCATCCGGGGCAACGACAACACGGTGCAGAACTCGCTGGGCCAAGTGCTGAGTACCCAGCTCGGCCTGCTGACCTCGCAAATCGACCAGAACCTGGAAATTGACTTCAACATCAACGGCCTCACCGCCGACCAGCTTCAGGCCCTGCAAGTGCGCCTGAGCTACTCGTTTCTCAACGGCCGCCTGCGCGTGACGCGCGAGGGCGGGTTCAGCAGCGCGGCCAACCTCACCCCGCCGGGCACCCCCATCGGCTCCAACCCCAACAGCGCCGGCCAGGCCTCGCTGCTCGGCGACCTGAGCCTGGAATACTACCTGCGGACCGACGGCCGCTTCCGGGCCAAGCTGCGCTACGAAACCACCCCCCGCGACCTCGAAACCGTGAACCAGCCCCGCGCCGGCCTCTCGCTGCTCCACACCGAGCAGTTCGACACGTTTGGGGAGCTGTTCCGGCGCGAGTCGCCCAAAAAGCGCGACCTCAACACCCAAAAGGCCCGCGAAGGCAAGCAGGTGCTGAATGTGGATGAAGACCCCAAGACGGTGCTGTAGGGGCGGCTGTTATACGGCGGCGTTTTGGCGCGGGCCTCCAGGCCCGTGCCGGCTATTTGGGGGCCTCTGGCCCCCAACCGTTGAACGGTTTTACCGGGACGGTTTTGCGATGTCGCCCTGGGGTGCGGGCCGGAGGCCCGCCAGTAGTCGGCACGGGCCTGGAAGCCCGCGCCACCGCGTAGGGTCGTTCATCACCCCTGGCCCCGGCCCGCTGCTTGCCGGCGGAAGTATCTTTGCGGGGGCCGGTTGGCCCGCTGCTTTTCGCATGACTACACGCTCTTCTCTGGCCTTGCTGCCGCTGCTGGCCGCCTTTCAGCTTCCCGCGCAAGCGGCCCCGCCCGTCACAGCGGTGGCCCGCCCCAAGCTCGTGGTCGGCATCGTGATTGACCAGATGCGCTACGATTTCCTGTACCGCTACTGGGAGAAGTACCCCGCCGGGGGCTTTCGGCGGCTGCTGGGGGAGGGCTTTAGTTACAGCAGTTGCCACTACAACTACGTGCCCACCTACACCGGGCCGGGCCACGTCAGCATCTACACCGGTACCACGCCCGCCGTGCATGGCATTGTGGGCAACAACTGGTGGCTGCGCTCGGAAAACCGGGGCACCTACGTGACGGAAGACCGCAACGTGCAGGCCGTGGGCGGCGCGGCCGTCGCCGGGCAGCACAGCCCGCGCAACTTGTTGGCCACTACCATCGGCGATGAATTGCGGCTGGCTACCAATTTCGCGAGTAAAGTCATCGGCATCAGCATGAAAGACCGGGGCAGCATCCTGCCCGCCGGGCACAGCGCCAGCGCCGCCTATTGGTACGACGGCGGCAACGGGGCCTTCATCAGCAGCACGTTTTACGCCCCGGCGCTGCCCGATTGGGTGCAGCAATTTAACGCCGCTGGCCACCCTGCCCGCTACCTGGCCCAGCCCTGGAACACGTTGCTGCCCATTGCCCAGTACACCGAAAGCTCGGCCGATGACGTGCCCTGGGAGGCGGCCTTCAAAGGCGAAACCCGGCCGGTATTCCCGCACGATTTGCCCGCCCTCGCCGCCAGCTCGCCCGCCCCGGTGGCGGCCACCCTCAAGGCGGCCGGCGAAAAACCACTGCAACCCTCGGCCCAAAACCTCGACCTGATTCGCAGCACGCCCTTCGGCAACTCCCTCACCGCCGATTTTGCCCTCGAAGCCCTTAAGCAAGAGCAGTTGGGGCAGCGCGGCGTACCCGATATGCTGGCCCTCAGCTTCAGTTGCACCGACTACGTGGGCCATCAGTTCGGCCCCAATTCCATCGAAGTAGAAGACACTTACCTGCGCCTCGACCGCGATTTGGCCCGCCTCTTCGCCGCCCTTGATGCCCAGGTGGGCCGGGGGCAGGCGCTCGTGTTCCTCACCGCCGACCACGCTGCGGCCCACGCCGTGGGCTTTTTGCAGGCCCACCGGCTGCCCGGCGGCGGCGCGGGGCCGGGCCTGATGCGCGACTCGCTCCAACGTGCCCTCGTGCGCCGCCACGGCCCCGGCCCCTGGCTGCTCGACTACGAAAACCAGCAAGCCTACCTCAACCGCCCCCTCATCGCCCAAAAGGGCCTCGACCTGGAGAAAATCCAACACGAAGTAGCCGCCGATTTGCTGCTGCTGCCCGGCGTGGCCCAAAGCCGCACGGCCCTCGACCTGGAGCGCGGCCACTGGGAGTCGGGCATGGGGATGTACCAGGAAAACGGCTACTACGCCCCCCGCTCCGGCGACGTGCTGGCCGTACTGGCCCCCGGCTGGCTCGAAGCCTACGGCTACCCCGTCGTCAAAGGCACCACCCACGGTGCAAGTTGGGCCTACGACACGCACGTGCCACTACTTTTTTGGGGCTGGGGCGTAAAGCCCGGCGAATCGGCCGCCGACATCACCATCACCGACATCGCCCCTACCCTGGCGCAGTGGCTGCGTATCCAGGAACCCAGCGGCTGCAGCGGCAAGCCGCTGCGGGAGGTGTTGGGACGGTAGGGGTGGTCAGACGACTTTTTCAGTCGTCTGACCACTTTGTTGAGCAACTCGCGCAAGCAGCGCTCAACCAATCCCTTAATACCGCCGAACAATTCGTCCAGGCATCGTTTAACGAAGTGG
>JANYFQ010000560.1 GCA_025362615.1 Hymenobacter sp.
TCACGCCGCCGTCCTCGGCCTTGCCGGACAGGTGCGGGGCGACCAGCCCCCAAGTGGCATCAGAAATTTCGTGTCGGTGCATAGAAATGTCGCTGTATAAGGCAAAATTACATTAAACTTCTTATTGTCCTCACGACCTAAGCTCTCGCTGGGCCGTGCAACTCAACTATGCCTACACGCACGATGGGTTGCGCGAAGACCCTGCTTATACTGGTACGACCCTGACGGGCCAGATGCTTTATGGCTGGCGAAGCTTTGATGTCTGGGCGCACACACTTTCCTCTTTCGTGCGCTACCGCTTGTACCAACCCCCGGCTTCGCGCCTGCGGATAGAAGCCTTTGGGGGAGGCGCGTGGATAAGCCACCGCTTTGATAATGCCGGGGAAGGATTTGTGGATGGCCAGTCCAAGGGCGTCGAACGCAATGCGGGCGCTACCATGCAAGGGTACGTCACGGCGGGCTTGGGCGGGTGTTTTTTTCTCAACCGGCACCTGGAGGGCGTATTTGATTACGGCTACATCCGCAACCTAAGGGAAGCCCCCGCCCACGTGCATCTGAACGTCGTGGGCAACAAATGGGGCCTGACGCGAACCGTGAGCCTCGGCTTGCGCTACCGCTTCAACCTGCCGCGCCGCGCAACGGCGGCTATTGCCCCCGCGCCGTAAGCCCCCAACGCGGCACACCAAAAAGGCCAGCCCTCCGCACCGGAAAGCTGGCCTTTTTTGTGGCTGAAACGACGCGCCGCCTCACACAAAACCGCCTCCGCAACCCCCGAAACCGGCCTGAAACTGCCCGCCGTAACCGTGCCCGCAGGCTTCGGCGAGCTGCGCGTGGCGCTGGCGGCGGCGAGGGAATAGCCCTTAAAGCCGATGGGGCCGGGAGGCAACGCGGGAAGGGACGTACAAGATTTTGGCATTTGGCGAAAAACAGCCAGTAGTTCGCTGGGTTCCTGCTTACATTTGGGTCGTACTCAACCCCCAACCCCCTAACCCACAAAGCCATGAAAAAACCAACCACCAACCTCCTCTTTGCATTATTAGGGGGGGGGGGCAGCACTTTTCGGCTGTAACAAAGCATCCGACACGATGGCACCCCAAGCCGCGCAGGCCACACAAAACGCCGAAACCGGCACCAAGCCCACCGAGGCGCAGCTCGCCAGCCAGCGCAACTGGCTCTGGTACGTCGAGCAGCTTGAAAAAGGCGAGGCAACCGACCCCAGCGGGCAGTACGTGCGCAAAACCGCCGTGCAGCCAGAGGGAGCCAAACGGCCCAAATACGATGCCACCGACCTGTCGCGCGATTGGGGCTACCAAGCTTACACCGCCTTCCGGCAGCCGGGCACCCCCACGCAGCCGCCTTGCGTGGACTGCCTTACGCCCCTACCACCCGTTAGCGGCGGTTCGGGCGGGGGTAGTGGCGGCGGCGGTTGGAGCAACAGTTGCGGGTGTTTTACTAATGCGACGAGCGTACCGGGCGGCGGCCCTGCTACAACCTTCGTGTCGTCGGTCGGCCAGGGGGGTAGCGGTTACGTTCGCGACTTGAAAATCACGCTTAGTGCGCAATCAATCAGCCATCAAGTTGCTGTGACAAATGGCGGTTACATTAGGCTGACCACTGATTTAAATAGCGGGGCGGGTGGGATTTACCTATACTTTGCGTTCACGCGCGAGGTTGCCAGAGTACTTAGCGGGTTGGAGTACACCCGGAATCGCCCGTATTCGTCTCCTACGGACAACCTGACTGGCTTCATGACGAAGACGGGTCGAACTGCAACTGCTAGCCTTTCTTTCTTTGACATTTGGGTGCCCAACCAAGATTTTAATTACAATTGGGCAACGATGGACCTAAATAGAGGCGCAGGGGGAGAATACATTTATTCGTATCAAAGTAAAACGCCCAATGTCCAGAACACGTCAAATGTGTCGGAGGTAGGCGTTTTATCTGGTAACAGCAGCACTATCCAACCTCCTGCCGGTTGGACGAAATATCAGAACGACCTAAACGAAGGTGCAGGCGGTAACTACGTTTATTTATGCTATAGGTAAATATTTGGGTTTTCATCTGTGTTATGAAACCTGCATTTCTGAATGCGCTGCCGTTCGTTCTCGTTTCCAGCCTTACTACTGCCGCTCAATCATCGTCTGATAATGACAATGCTAAGCTGCCCTTCTACGTTTCGCTAATGTACAGCGAGAGCAGGTACGAGATTTTTTACCCTTTGACACCAAACTATTCCGGTATCTTCGGCCCGCAGGTGGTAGTGGGTTGGCAGTTAAGTTCGCGGTTGGCCGCGCAGGTCGGGTTTGGTTACATGCGCACATACGACCACCGTGACCCTTCTTATACCGGTACTACTGTTGCCGGGCTGCCTACCTACGGTACTGAAACCTACGAAGAGTACAAGCATGCCTTCCCGGTGTTGTTGCGGTATTCGTTGGTTCCGCACCACCGGCGAATGCGTACCCAGTTTGACTTGATAGGCGGGGTTACTTCTCTTTACGCCAAGGCCCACAATGAATCTGCTAGTTACGTGGGAGGCCAACTCGTTGGGCAAAATTCTTACGGCGACCACGCTACGCAATTTTACCTCACGGGTGGGTTTGGCATTCGCTATTTGTTTCGGCCCCACTTCGAGGGGGTATTTGATGCCACATGGAGCCGCAACGTGGAAAATGTTGACCCAAGTACCCGGCAAGCCGTTTCGGGCAGTGCGTTAGGCCTGACCGGCGCTTTCAGCTTGGGCTTACGCTACCGCTTCAACCTGCCCCATCGTGCCGCCGCCGCCACCCCCGCGCCGTAAGCTTTCTCAATGCAACCCCAAAAAAGGCCAGCCCTCCGCACCGGAAGGCTGGCCTTTTTTGGGACTGAAACCCAATGCCTTCTACCGCACCAGCTTGCGCGTCACCAGTCCTTTGTCGGTGAATAGCTGTAGGGTGTAAATGCCTTCGGGCAGGCCATTCAAATCGAGCGTCCGGTTGCTGCCGGGGGCCGTGGCCGGGGCCACTTCGCGGCGCACCACGCGGCCGGTGGCATCGAGCACGGCGAGGGGGGCGGCGAGCAGGCCGGAGGTGTTGTCGTTGGCCGTGAGCGTGTAGCGGCCGTCGGGGCTGGGGTTGGGGGCCGCGGTGAGGGCGGCGTTGAGGGCCGCGTCGCGGGTGGCGGTGGCGGTGCCGGCAAATACTACGTCGTCAATGGTGAGCACCGTGCCAGCGTGGATGACATCGGCGATGCCTGACACGAACTGTACCCGTGCCGAGTCAGGGACTAGGCCCGAGGAGTAAGTCAGCGGCAGCGCCACGCGGGTGTAGGCCGTGGCAGCAACCCGGAACAGGAAGCGTCCTTCGGCGACCAGGGTCCGCACCCCGCCCACACTCCGCGTAAGCTCCATTTGCACGACAGCCGAGTCGGCCAGCGCCTGCGCCCCGGTCAGCTTATAGTAAAATTCGAGGCGGGCTGCCCGTGCCGTAAAAGCAACGCCGCCCGGAGCGGGCGCGTTGCGATTGAGTACGGTGCCCAGGGTGAGGATACCGGGTACATCGCCTACTAGGGCCAGTGATTGGGTCTGGAGTTGCGCCGCGAAGGCACCGCTCCGAGCCTGTGCCGTTTTCACCACCGTGTTGGTGGCGATGGGAAAACCCTGGTCGGCGGCGATGTCGTCGGTGATGAGCCAGCCCACGGGGGCTTCCGACACGCCACGCTGCGCCCAAGTGTTGAGGTCGCCGTTGGGAATGGCCTGAGCCTGTGCCTCGCGGGCCAGCAAGCCGCTGGCCAGGGCCAGCACCGAAAGTAAGGAGAATTTCATGGCAACGGGTAGAAAAGGGGGTGGAGAAAGCAAAGGAAAGCAGGCACCGCCGGGCGCGGCAGCGCACCGGGAATCCAAGCCCCAAGACACCAAAACCCGCCCGGCGGTTGCTTCAAAGACCAAACTTAACCCCCGCTTTTCGCCGCCCGCCCGGCCCGCGCCTCATACCCGCCCTTTTAAATACTGCAACACCTCCGGGTGCGTGAGCAGGCCGCCGTGGTGCTGCTGGGCAAATTCGGCCAGGCGCACGCTGGTGCCGGGCGGCAGGTTGGCTTCGTCGGTGAAATGAGCGCCGCCCCGCGCACTGTTTTTGCCCACCAGCCCATCGCCAAAATACTGGCGCACGGCGCTGGGCAGGCCAGTTTTGAGCCACGAGCCCAGCAAAATGTGGTAGGCCACGCCCGGCAGCGGCGGCACCGGCGTACGCGGCGGCAGCAGGTCGTCGGCGTGCGGGTCGCGCCAGTCGGCCTCCACTAAAATCGAGTGGCGCAGGTCTTTGATGCCGTTGCTGCGCTGGTTGAGGGCGCGGCTCAGAAACCGCGTCGGAAACAGGTTGATGCGGTCGAGGAGCCGCGCCGTGAAGTGCGAGTTCTGCTCCAGCCACGAGCCGTCGTTGGGCGTACCCAGCAGCACAATGGTTCGCAGGTGTACCAGCCAGGGGGCTGCGCTCGCCGCCGCGTAGTGCCCCGCGCTGCGGATGACGAGCCCGCCCATCGAGTGCCCCACCAGCACCAACTCCCCGATTTCGTCGGGAAAGGCATTGACCAGCTCCGTCAGCAAGGCGCTGAATGTCTGGCCGTTTTCCGACAGGTGCAGGCCCGAGTTGAAGCGCACGTAGAGGCAGCGCACCCCGGTTTCCTGCACCAGCCGGGGGCCGTAGCGGCGGTGCGCGTCGGTGTCCTGAAACCCGGTTTGCCAAATCAGCTCGTCGCCCATCAGGCCATGCACAAATACCAGGGTTTTCTGGCGTTTCTCCGTCAGGCCCAGCTCGGCTACCGGCACATCGCGCCCCGCCCGCCGGAAGCTCATTTGAATGGCGCGGGCATCGCCCCGCGCCGCGAGCTGGTCGCCGAGGGCCCCGTTGAGAACGGGCAAAAAAAAGTGCTGGTGCGCCTGCCCGGCGCGGGCCAGGTACGTCGCGCCCCGGCCCGTGGCCGCCGCAGCGCGGCCCACCGAGTTGATTAAGCGGCGCAGGCGGGAAGGTTGGGGCATGGGGGTGTTTCTTGGTTGCTGGTTTCTGGTTTCTTGGTTGGCCGTTCTACTAGCTGTCCCGCAGTGAGCGCAGTGGTGAAAACGCAGTGGGCGCAGTGCTGTTCCAAGGCCGCAAGAGCAACAATTTAACAATCAAACAATTCAACAATTAACCCACAAACCGCGCCCGCAGCTCGGGGGTGGGCAGCCAGCATTCGTTTTTTTGGCCAAACCAGCGGTAACGGTGGCGGGCCACCCAGCGGTAGGCCGCGTCGCGCAGCCCGCCGGGCACTACGGCCCCCAGCCCCGCCAGGATGCGCCAGCCGCCGCCCAGCCCCCGCAAAATGCCCAGCGCCGCCGCCGAGTGCAGCAAAATGCCGCCGCTGCCGGGCAGTAAAATCACCGAATCGGGCCCGCCCGCGTCGGCCGGTTGCAGGCCGTGGGCCGCCAGCTGCTGCCGCCCCATCTCCGATTGCAGCGAGGCAAACCGAAACCGCCCCGCCGTGTCGAGCCCGATGATGCGCTGCACCACGCCCGAACACAGGTTGCAAACGCCGTCGAAAAGAATGAGGTCGGGGGCCATGTGGGTTTTGGGGCTTGATTTGGTGCTGGTTTCTACGAATTGGTTGCGGGCGCGGGCAGCGCAAACGCGCCATCGGCCCCAAAAAACGTCCGCTTCCGCCGCTGCCGGTTCAAAGTCGGTGTAAATTTGCATCCCAAACACACTTGCCCTTCAATTCGATGACCCTCCGCACCACCTGCGCCGCCCTGACCCTGCTCGGCACCGCCCTCACCCTCAGCGGTTGCGACTACCGCAACTCGCCCGGCGACAACCACAACCTGCGCGTCGGCTTCACCAAATCGCCCGGTTACCGCAACTCC
This sequence comes from Hymenobacter sp., assembly GCA_025362615.1. Classification (GTDB taxonomy): domain Bacteria; phylum Bacteroidota; class Bacteroidia; order Cytophagales; family Hymenobacteraceae; genus Hymenobacter. The sequence goes on from JANYFQ010000560.1 coordinate 5,876, forward strand.
GACATCAACCTCGACAGCGTAAACTACAAGCAGCGCGTCGAAGCCCCCACGGGCGAAGGTTCGGCCACGGCCATCAAAAACGGCACCGTGCAAGACCAAATCAACTCGGCCCCCGCCGGCAAAAGCGCCACCTCGCCCCAGTCGGCCAGCGGCCAGATGGGCACCGTGGACGATGTGCAGCCGATAAAGGGCAACGGAAATTAAATGAGGAATGAGGAATTGATAGCGCAAGCCCGAAATTCCTCATTCCTCATTAAGAGCCTATCCAAATAGGCCGGGCAGGTAGGCCGGTGCGGACGGGCGGCTTTTTCGCCGCCCGCCCGCTAATCATTGAACGGCAGCCCAAACGAGCCAGACGACAAGCGGGCGGG
>JANYFQ010000565.1 GCA_025362615.1 Hymenobacter sp.
CCCCCCCCCCCCCCCCCGCAACCGCGGCGTCGGGGCACCCTTCCTCGGTTGGCCGTCGTGGCTAGCCTCGGAATAGCCGGGCTGCTGGCCCGGCCGGCATCGGCGCAGGCACCGCAGCGCTGTGCCACCCAGGCCCCCGCCTGCAACCTGGTTTGGAACGGTAGTTTCGAGCAAAACGTCGATGGCAGCTGCCCGACCAGCAGCGGCGGCTTTTTACGCGGCCCTGGCGACCCGCTGCCGCCGCCGCCACCTACCCCCAATGCCCTTATTTGTGTGTGGACGAACGCCAATCGGGGCTCGTGCGACTACTTCGGGGCCTGCGACCCGGCGGGCAACAACTCCATTTTTGCTTACCTCAACGGGCCAGCGGGTGGCCCCGGCCTGCCCCGGCCCGCCCGTACGGGCAACGGCTGCGGGGGCCTTTACACCCTGGCCGCTCGCGTAAACACCACGCCCAATGTGCTGGACGACTACCGCGAGTACATGGCCCAGCCTGCGGCTCTGCAAGCGGGGCGGGCCTACTACGCCGAAGCTCATGTAGCATTGGCCGCCAATTCAAGCTGGACCACCTCGACCTTAACCTTCGGGCTGGCCCCGACCAGCGTACCCTACGCCGGCACCGGCCCCATTGCCGCCTACCCGGCGGCCAACGGCGTACGGTCGGTGCTGGACTTGCCCCTGCCTACGGCCACCGGCACCTGGACGCGCCTGAGCGGCGTGTTTACGGCCCCGCCCGATGCAGCCTCCCGCAACCGGCTGGTCATCGGCAACTTCGGTCCGGCCCTGAGTACCGGCCCCGGTGCCGCTTACACCGTGCGTACCGGTGTAGCCAACGCTGTGACCAGTGCTGCTTATTATTTTATCGACGATGTGCTGCTGCTGCCCATGCCCACAGCCGGCCCCGACCGCAGCGCCCTCTGCGGCCAAACCGTGACACTGGGCGAAGGCTGCGCCCTGCCCGCCTCGGCCGGAGCCACGTACGCGTGGTCGCCGACTACGGGCCTGAGCAACCCCAACGCCCTGATAACGACGGCAACCGTGGGGTTTGGAGCAGCTCCGCAATACACCCTCACCATCACCCTGCCCAACGGGGCGCTGCCGCCTACCGAGTACGCCAGCACCACCCACGTTTACGCCATCCCCACGGCCGGCACCAAGCTTAAGGGCGAATGTGATGACAAAATAGTGCTGGGGGCCAGTTGTGGCCTGCCCGCCGCCCCCGGAACCCAGTATTCCTGGAGCCCCACCACCGACCTGATAGCCGACCAGAACACGGCCAACCCGACGCTGCTCGTTGGCCCCAACACCGCTTCTGCTTACACGCTTACCGTGCTTACGCCCTATACCCTCCCCAACGGGAGCACGGCCTACACCACGACCACCAGCACCGTGCAAGTTCAGGTAACAGGCAACCTGACCCGGCTTGCAATCACCACCAACGACGAACCCTTGTGCGCCGGCAGTACGCGGGTGCTGGAAGCCACGGGGGGCGACGGCACGAACTACAGTTGGTCGTCGCCGCAATTGCCGGGCTTCAGCGCCACCGGCCCGCTCGTGACGGTGAACCTGGTGGCCGGCAACATGACCTTTATCGTGACCAGCACCACCTGCGGTGCGGCCACCATCAACCTGACGGTGAAGGCCCAGTGCTGCTTGATTGATGAGTATCGGGAGCGGCGGGTTAAAATAAAGGAAATCAACGGGCGCTATGATGCCAGCACGGGGTCGCCGTTTGACCGGGGGCCGGGTGCTGTTTATCACGTCACGGGCGATGTGGAGTTGTACGACTTGGACTATGAATTAGAGCCGGGCGTGAAGGTGCTGGTTGACGGCTTTCGTTCCATTAGCCTCAAGGAGAACGCGGCCTTGCACCTGAACGGGGCTACTCTAACTGCTGCTTGCAATGAAATGTGGATAGCAGTTTGGGCATGGCCTCAATCCAAAGGCATTGTAACTTACGACCCAAGTAACCCAAGTGCAACCGCTCGCAGCACTGTTGAGCACAGCATTTTCGGCTTAAACTACTGGGACGTTAGTCGAGGTGCAGTATTTGAAATCGGTCATGTGGACTTTCGTCAGAACTTCTACAGCCTCTCGTTCAGCAATGGCCTCTATTATCAAAACAGCCGGATTACTGGCTCGGTGAGAGAATGTACGTTTGACTCCGATTCCTCTGCTTTCAAGGCACCGTATCAGTACTTAAGCGCAACTGACTACTGCTACTCGCAAGTTCATGTGCGTATAGACGGTGATGTTACTTCTGCTGCAATCGAACGCAATACGTTTGCCCACGCAATGTATGGTGTACAGAATGTTTCTGCTCTTGGCTCGCATGCTTTTGCAAACCTACAAGAAAACCAGTTCCGTACTTGCTACGTGTCGGGTATATCGTGTACCAGCGGACGCAGCCTTTTCAGCCCGCCCGGTAGCACAACCATAACGCTAGAGCGCAATCGCTTTTACCTTCCTTCTTACCAGCCTCCAATTCCTCAACGCCTGAGAGATATATACAGCGGTTTTGTTGCTCCGTATTTCGACCAATGCCACGGCGCAGTATTGCTCAATGTGAGGGCGGAAGCCTACGCAAACACCTTCGAGCAGTCGGGCGTGTACGACCCGAACAGATTCCCCTATGACTTCGACAACCAACGCATGGCGGTTGACGTGGGCCTGCGGGCCAACCTGCTTTACGAGGCCAAGGACAATACCTTCGTGCGCCTGGGCCACGGAATGCAGCTGAGCCTGGCCGCCGATGCCCCGGTTAGTGTGCTGGGCAACACCTTCCGCGATTGCCAAGTAGGGTTGGGGGTCAGCACCCGCTCTGACCAACAGCCTAGTCACATGGCCCCGTCGCGCTCGGGTGGCCCGGAGTTGTTCAGTTCCTGCAACACCTTCGACCCCAACCCCGACCGGCAGGGCACTAGCACCGGCATCGTAGTGGACGAGCCAGGCGCAAGCGCACCGATGTTGGCGTTCAGCAACTTCGACGGCCCGGCGTTGGGGCAACCCAACCCTTACCCACTCAAAGACTTGTTTCTGCCCAACGGGCGAGCGTTTCCTGATTTTGTCACCATCGACAATCGCGGGAGCAATCAGGTTGAGTACACCACGTTCACTTTACAGGCCAGGGACTACCTGTCTTTTAAGGTCGGTTTGGTAGATTTTCCTTTTGCCGGGGCTCTTGACAACAACGACCCTGCCAAACAGTCTTGTACGATTGATGGGTTTCCCGATACAGGCATACAGCTACGCTTCGGCGGCGTTGTTTCGCCAACGGCACCCGCAACGGTGGCCCGCCTGGAGCAAAACGTACCTAACCCTTGCACGGGCAGCACCACGCTCAATTACGCGCTGCCCGCCGGCACCCGACAGGCAACTATACTCGTTCGGCGCGGTTTGGACGGGGTGATGGTCGAACAAATCACCGTCAAGCCCAATGCCGGTCAGCAGCTGCTGGACCTGCACCGCTACGCGCCGGGGCTGTACTTCTACACGCTCGTGGCCGACGGGCTGCCCGTGCAAACCAAGCGGATGCTGGTCGAGTAGCCATGCGCCACTTTTTATGGATGCTGCTGCTCTCGCTAGGCGGGAGCAGCAGCCTGTGGGCGCAAACCCCGCCCACGGTGCAGTGGCAGAAACGCTTCGGCAACCGACAGGACAGCGAACGGGCTTTTACATTACTCTACACCAGTCGCCACCGGCTGGTAGTTGTGGGCGAATTTACTGCGTTCAACAATAGTAATTACAAAGCTTCCGCGCTGTGGCTACTTAGTGCCGCTGGCGACTCGTTACGGCAAACGCTTTATTCGCAGCGTAGCCCTATTAATCAAAATATTACAACTTCTTACGATATAAGTTCTGCTTTGGAGGCGACTAACGGCGACTTTTTGTTGGCTGGAACACAGTACCTAGCCTTTCAGCCAACGACGCGGGCCGAAAATGTGCTGCTGCGTACCGACTCTTTGGGAACGCTGAAATGGGTGCGTTCTTATCCCGGCAATGCTTTCGAGTCCATTGCCCTTCAACCATTACCCGATAACGGGGCCTTGCTTGTCGCTCACCTGCTGCACCCATTGAGTGGGCCTTTTACCCCCGTGCCGGTGCCAACGATTGTGCGCGTTGATTCGATGGGAACGGTTGTCTGGCAACGCAATTACGGGGTGCCTTACAATCGGATGGCGGCGATTACGCCCCTGACGGACGGCTCGTATGCGGTGGTGGGAAGCAAGGGCACCGGCCCGCCAAGCTGGCAGTACGGCGGCTGGGTGTTCCGCATCAACGTGAACGGCGACACGCTGCGCTCGCGGGTGCTGGGCGGACCACTGGCCGGGTTTGGGGCCGTGGCCGCCGCGCCGGGCGGCGGGCTGGTGCTGGGCGGCGTTGCCGACCAAACTAACGCGTTGGTGCTGGTGACCGACAGCCTCGACCGGCCGGTGTGGCAACAGCGCATCGCCAGCCCATTGTTGAACAGCGGTCCCCGCTTGTCGTTCGTGCGGGCCTTGCGGCAGCCGGGGCAGGTGCTGGTGGGTGGCACCAGGCGGCTGACCTCCACCAGTGCCAACTCCAACTACCTGGCCACTTGGCAGGCCCCGGCCGGGGCTGGCGGGGCGGCTACGCTCGTGTGGGAGCAGCAGCTATCGGCGCTATTTGGAACCGTGCCAACGGCCCTGCTCGTGCCTGCTGGGGCTGGCCGGTTGGTAGGCGTGGCGCAGTACGTTCCCGCTCCCGTTGGGGTGTACGACCTGCGGATATCCAGCTTCGCCAACGTGCCCGCCTTTTACGAGCCGCCCCTGTGCCGCACGCCGCCCTTCGCCGCGCCGCTGCTCACGCCCGTGGCGGGCAGCAACCGGTTCAGCTTTTCCGACATCTCGCTGGCCGGGCCGCCGCACGCCCAGCTCCTGGTCTGGCGCTGGGACTTCAGCGACGGCAGCCCGCCCTACTTCGGGCGCACCCCGCCGCCCCGCGCTTTCGCCGCCCTTACCCCCGCCACGGCCGTGCGCCTGACCGTGACCAACAACCTGGGCTGCACCGACACGGGCGTGTTTTACCCTTTCGTGCTGGCCAACCGGCCGGGGCCGGGGCGGCCCGCCGCCGTGCTCTACCCCAACCCGGCCGGGGCCGGGGCGGCGGCCGTCACGCTCGCCGTGCCGGGGCTGCGGGCGCAGCCGCCCGTGGCGGGGGCGCTGCTCAACGCCGTGGGGCAGGCGGTGTGGCGCGGTAGCTGGCCGGTGGCCGCCCTAGGCCAGGGCGCGGCCCTGGGCGTGGCCGGCCTGCCGCCGGGCGTGTACGCCCTGCGCTTGTGGCCCCAGGAAGGGCCGCTGACGTTGCGCCTAGTACGCGAGTAATGTAGGCCATTGGCCGGTAGCCCCGGCTCGGCTGTTCCGAAGCAACGCTTTGGGGCAGCCGGGCCGGGGTTTGACGTGGCGGGGAGGTATCTTCGCAGCAATGTACCGAAACGCCCCGCCCCGTCGTTTCGTCCGCCCCATGCCCCATTTGTTTTCTAGTTCATCCTGCGTTGTGCGCTGGCCGGCGCTGCTGCTGGCGGGCCTGGCGCTGGCCCTGGCCCCGGTCGCCCGTGCCCAGGACGTGTACTTTTCGCAGCCGTTTGCCACGCGCCTGCACACCAACCCGGCCTTCGCGGGCCTGCTCGACGATTACAGCGTCACCTTTAGCTTCCGCAATCAATACCCGCTGCTGCCGGGCACCTTCAAAACCCTGCAACTCGCCGCCGACCTGCGCTCCGACGAGCGCAGCGCCCCCGGCCAGCACCACGGTTTCGGCCTGCTGATTAACTACGACCGCAGCGGCGTGGGCGGCTACGCCCGCCTCGAAGCCGGCGGCCTCTACAGCTACCACACTCGCCTCACCCGGCGCCTGGCCCTGGCGGGCGGCGGGCGGGCCAGCTACGGCCGCCAAAGCGTGGGCTACGGCAGCCTCACCTTCGGCGACCAGCTTGCCCCCGACGGCTCGGCCTTGGGTGCCACGGCCGAAGCCCTGGGCACCGGCGCCGCCAACTACCTCACGCTGGGCACCGGCGCGGTGCTCTACACCGAAAACTTCTGGCTCAGCCTCGCCGGCCAGCACCTCAACCGGCCCAACCTGGGCTTCGGTGTGCTCAAAACCAGCCTGCCCGTGCTGCTCAACATCAGCACCGGCTACAAGCTGTTCATCGTCAAGCAAGGCCCTGGTATTGAAGTTAATGAAGTGAGCGTCACGCCCGTGGCCGGCTTCAGCCAGCAGGGCGGCTCGCAACGCTGGGAAGCTGGTGCCTACGCCACGGCCGCCCCCCTCACGCTGGGCGCGGTGTACCGCAATATTGCCGCCGGTGGCAGCGTTGAGCGGCAGCAGGCGCTGGCCGTGGTCGCGGGCCTGCAAACCGGCAGCCTGCGCCTGGGCTACAGCTACGACGTGGGCCTGAGCGCCCTGAGCACCGAGCTGGGCGGAGCGCACGAAATAACGCTCGGCCTGCGGGCGTTCAACAAGCTGGAAAGCGCCTTTCGCCGCCTCAAACGGCGCAATTACCCGGTAGCCCCTTGCCCGGCGTTTTAATTGTTCGTATCATTGCATCCAAATTGCCTAAGCTAACCCATTTCTTCTTCGGCCCTAAGCACTGCTTTCCAGCCTTCCTTATGAAATTAACTCACTATCTGCCACTAGCTACCCTGGCGCTCGGGGCCCTCGCTTCGTGCAGCAAAGGCGACCACGGCACGGCCACTAACCCCGGCAAAGCATCTTCGACCACCGGCATCGAGTACAACACCGACAAGGGCATGACGGTGGCCAACTTCAAGCGCCCGCCCGAAGGCCCCGGCCTGGTGTTCATCGAAGGCGGCCGTACCGTATTGGGCTCGCAGGAGGAAGACGTGACGATGACGCACGACAACATCGAGCGCACCGTCACCATTGCCTCGTTTTACATGGACGAAGCCGAAGTGGCCAACATCCACTGGCTCGAATACCTGCACTTCATCAAGCAGGACTCGACCGAAGAAGCCTACAAAGCCGCCCTGCCCGACACGATGGTGTGGGCCCGCGACCTGTCGTTCAACGACCCCTACGTGACGTATTACCTGCGCTACCCTGGTTTTCGCTACTTCCCCGTGGTGGGCGTGAACTGGCAGCAGGCCAACGACTACTGCACCTGGCGCACGGCCAAAGTGAACGAAAACCTGGCCCTCAAAGGCGGCGACGGCGGCGGCAAGAAATCGAAAAAGAGCAAGAAGGGCGATGCCGCCCCGGCCGACGGGGCAGCCGAAGGCGGTGCCACCGCCGGCGCAGCCGGTGCGCTGGGCGATGGCAAAAGCACTACGTCGCTCGAAAACGGCACCTCTCTGCCCAACTATCGCCTGCCCACCGAGGCCGAATGGGAATACGCGGCGCAAGCCCTCATCGGTACCCAGGAAGTGGGCAACGAGAATCAGGAGGAAAAGCGCATCTACCCCTGGGATGGCCGCACCACCCGCAACCCTTACGGAAAGAAGATGGGTCAGTTCCTGGCCAACTTCAAGCGCGGCCGGGGCGATTACGCCGGCATTGCCGGCAGCCTCAACGACGGCGCCATGATTACGGAGTACGTGTACGCCTACCCACCCAACGACTACGGCCTCTACAACATGGCCGGCAACGTGAACGAGTGGGTGCAGGACGTGTACCGCCCCCTCTCGTACCAGGACGTGGAAGACCTCAACCCCTTCCGCCGCAACGGCGTGCTCGACCCGGCCGACAAATACGATAAATCGCCCGTGAACGGCAAAGGCGGCTACCAGTCGCTGATTGACGACAAGGTGCGCGTGTACAAGGGCGGCTCGTGGCGCGACGTGGCCTACTGGCTCTCGCCCGGCACCCGCCGCTTCATGGCCGAAGACTCGGCTACGTCCACCATCGGCTTCCGCTGCGCGATGATTAACGCGGGCAGCAATAAATAACTGCTGTTACGCGGGCTGTTGCTTGTTGCTTGTTGGTGGTTTCTGGGCGGTTTTTGGGGCACTAACGCAACAAGCAACGAGAAACAACCTGAAACACAAGACGCTCGAATTGCCCGCGTAACAGCAGTAAATAAGACCGCAGATTCGAACGGGTTTAGCGGCTGGATACGCTGGTTGGTTTTGGATTGATTGGAAAAAAGGCTGCTCTTGGGCAGCCTTTTTTTGTGGGAAATTGTTGCTGACGTTGGGTTTTGATGGGCGGCGCACCATCAAAACCCTTCTGCAAAATTCAACGCAGCGCGACATTAGAAAATTTATTTTGATTATTGAATAAAGATGAAAGCGAACATCCATCAGCTATCAGCCAACAGCTCAAAAACCACCGCTGTTGTCGGGGCGGGCGTGGCGGGGCTGGCGGCGGCCGTGCGCCTGGCGGCGGCCGGGCATTCGGTGACGGTGTTTGAGAGCAGCGGCACGTTTGGGGGCAAAATGCAGCAGTTTGAACTGCCCGGCGGCTACCGCTTCGATGCCGGGCCGTCGTTGTTTACGCTGCCCGCGCTGGCCGACGATGTGTTTCGGGCCGCCGGCCGCCGGCCCGAAAACTACCTGCGCTACGAGCGCCTCGACCCCATCACAGAATATTTTTTTGCCGACGGGACGCGCCTGACGGCCTGGGCCGACGAGGCGAAATTTGCGGCCGAAGTAGCGGGCAAACTCAATACCTCGGCCGCCGACGTGACGCAGTTTCTGGCCCGGAGCGGGGCGGCCTACGCGGCCACTGAAGGCACTTTTTTGCGAAAGTCGCTGCACAAGGCCAGTACCTATTTCTCGCGCGAAACCCTGCGGGCCGTGGCGGCGCTGCCCGGCCTGGGCCTGGGCGGCACCATGCACGCCCGCCACGCCAAAGCCTTCGGGGCCGACCCGCGCCTGGTGCAACTCTTTGACCGCTACGCCACTTACAATGGCTCGGACCCGTACCAGGCCCCGGCCACGCTCTCACTCATTCCGCACTTGGAGCACGGCCTGGGGGCCTACTACCCGGTGGGCGGCATCTACGCCATCGCCCAGGGCCTGCACCGCCTGGCCGAAGAACTGGGCGTGACGTTTCGGTTTGAGGAGCCGGTGCGGGAAATCCTCGTCGCCAACGGCCGCGTAACGGGCCTGCGCACCGAGCGCGGCCCCTACGATTTCGGGCGCGTGGTGAGCAACATGGACATCGTGCCCACCTACCGCCACCTGCTGCCCCACGAGCCGGCCCCGGAGCGCACCCTGGCCCAGCCGCGCTCGTCGTCGGCGCTGATTTTTTACTGGGGCATCGCCGCCGAATTTCCCGAGCTGGACCTGCACAACATCTTCTTCTCGGCCGATTACAAGGCCGAGTTCGACGCCATTTTTCAGCAAAAAACCGTGGCCGACGACGTGACAGTGTACGTGAACGTAACTTCCAAAAAAACGCCCACCGACGCGCCGCCCGGCAACGAAAACTGGTTTGTGATGGTGAACGTGCCCCACGACCAGGGCCAGGACTGGCCCGCGCTGGCCCAGCGCACCCGCGCCGCCGTGCTGCGCCGCCTGCACCGCGCCCTGGGCCGCGACGTGGCCCCGTTCATCCGCGCCGAGCGGCAGTGGACGCCGCCGGGCATTGCCGCCGACACGTCGAGCTTCGGCGGGGCGCTCTACGGCAGCTCGTCGAACAACGCACTGGCGGCGTTTTTGCGGCACCCCAATTTTTCGGGGCGGGTGCGCGGGCTGTATTTTTGCGGCGGCTCGGTGCATCCGGGCGGCGGCATTCCGTTGTGTTTGCTGTCGGCTAATATTGTGGCCGATTTGATTGGGGCAGAGCTGTAGCTTTTGGCTGATGGCTGATTACCTTTTTGTTGAGCCTGTTTAGAAAGCCGGCGTTGGTGCGGGCGGGCGGCTTTTTTGTCGCCCCCCGCTTCGGACAACCGGTTAAGCCGCCTGGAAGAAGCGGGCGGG
>JANYFQ010000621.1 GCA_025362615.1 Hymenobacter sp.
GCCGGCCAGCCGGCCGCGCAGGCGCAGCACCCCGCCGCGCAGGTGCCCCCCGAAGCGCCCCACGGCCACGCGCCCCGTCAGGCCGTTGCGGGTGTAGGCGTTGGCCGACACCAGGGCCAGGTCGCGCACCACCACCGAGTCGAAGGCCAGCGCCCCGGCCGGGGCCGTGCCGGGGCCGCGCCGGGGGGCACCGCGCCCGCGCAGCCCCCAGGCGCGGCCCAGCGAATCGACCTCCTGCCGCAACGTCACGCCCGACACCTCCAGCCGCGCCACCCGGATGCGGCGCTGCCACAAATCGGCCACGGTGAGGCGCAAATCGGCCCGCTCGATGCTTAATACTTGCACGGCGCGGCCGTGGGCGGTGTCGGTGAGGGCGAGGCCGCGCAGGCTGGCCGTGAGGTGCGGGAAGTCGTACCACGGCGTCACGCGCACGGCCAGCGGCCCGAGCACCAGCGCCGAGTGGGCCGCGAGCTGCGCCCGCAACTGCCGCTCGATTTCGCGCCCGCTCCAGGCCGCGCCCAGCCGCCACAGGCCCGCGCCCAGCGCCAGCAGCAGCACAAGCAAGAGGAGCACGGCCCAGCGCCAGCGGTTTCGGTTCATCGGCAGTAGCAACGGCGCGGCAGGGCGCGGGGGTTCAGTGGGGCGGCAAGTTAGGGCCGGGGGGTGGGTTTTGGGTGTTAGGTGTTGGGTTTTAGGGGTTGGGTTTTCGGTGTTGGGTTTTAGGGGTTGGGTTTTCGGTGTTGGGTTTTCGGTGTTGGGTGTTGAACGGGGCCGGCATCAATTGTTTTGGTTGAAACCTGTTTTTGAATTTACTTACTGCTATGCCACCCTACCCCGGCCCCAGCAACTCTTCCAGCAGCTCTATTTCGCGGGCCAGCCCGGCCAGGCGGGCCACCAGCAGGCGCTGGGGGCCGGTGCCGCAGTGGTCGCGCAGGGCGTCGAGGGCTTCGCCCTCGAAGAGCGCCAGCCAGCCGGCCTCGCGGGCGGGGTTGGGCACCGGGCCGGGGTAGGCCCGCAGGGCCGGCAGGGCGGCCAGGCGGGCTTCGAACTGCGCGGCGCGGGCCTGCATCAGGGTCAGGCGGCGCGTGAGGAGCAGGGTTTCGTGGCGGGCTTCGGTCAGGCGCCACGCCAGGGGTTCGGGGGCCGGGGGCGGGGCGGGCAGGGGCGGCGGGGCGGGGGCCTGCGCGTCGGGCGTGGCCGGGTCGTACACTTTGCCCTGGGCCGCCCACAGCAGGCGCAGGTTGTTTTGCCAGTTGGCCCCCGGCATACCCCGGCCGCTGCGGCCTTCGCTCATGGCGATGGTGCCCCGGCTCACGCCCAGCCACGAGGCCAGCCGCTCCTGGGTCAGGCCAAATAAATCGCGGAGGTAATCGGGCATGGGGCGGGTGTGACAAGTGAAGAGGAAGTGCAAAACTATGTCACAGAAGTTGGTGTGACATCGTTTTGCCGTTGATGTAGTGGTGTCACAAAAAAGTTTGTGACACCAATTGGTTTTTGCTGTAGCGTTGTCACGCAGGTGGCGCGGGTGGCTTGGCTGTCTGCAACCCGGGGGTTGCGGATGTTGCGCCCCGATGTTACGCGGTTGGCGTGGGCCTCCTGGCCCGTGTCGCCTACCGGCGGGCCTCTGGCCCGCACCCCAGGCCGAAATTGTAAAACCGTCCGGGTAAAACCGTTCAACGATTGGGGGCCAGAGGCCCCCAAGTAGTCGGCACGGGCCGGGAGGCCCGCGCCACCCGCGTAACATCAGTTGTGCCCATCACGGAGTCAAATGCGAATCCAGGACGAGAAAACGCAGGGCCATCCGCACCGCGCGTTCTTCGCCGTGCTCGCCGCGCCGGTCAAAAAAAGCGAGGACGGCGGCCGGCAGCTTTTCGTAGCGCCGCCGGGCCACTGGCCGAAAAAAAATTTGCTTACCCGGTCCGGTTTGGGTTCGGCCATTCGTCTTAGGGATGAATTTTGTTCGCTAACCCCCCACTTTCTAGTTTTAACTCATGGAAAAGTTCATGCTCATCTTCCACAGCGCTGCGGCCTCGGCCGAGGCGTTCAGCAACCCCTCGCCCGAGGCCATGCAGGCCGAGCTGCAAAAGTGGAACCACTGGATTGGCGGCATCGCCGCCCAGGGCCGGCTGGCCGGCACCGAGGCCCTGCTGCCCACCGGCCGCACCCTCACCGGCCCCGAGCGCCTCGTCACCGACGGTCCCTTCACCGAGGGCAAGGAAATCGTGGGCGGCTACCTGTTCGTGATGGCCGCCGACCTGGATGAGGCCACCCGCCTGGCCGAGGGCTGCCCCGCGCTGGAGCACCACGGTTCGGTCGAAATCCGGCCGCTTATGGTGATGGCCTAGTCAACCGGTCGGGCAGTCGGGGGCGGCCACCAGCCGGTAGCCGCCCCTGGCGAAGCCCGCTTCGCGCTACGCTGATGGCCGACGACCCCGCTGCCGCCGTTTCCGAGCGCCTCGTGGCGCACCTGTTTCGCCACGAGGCGGGGCGGCTCCAGGCCGTGCTCGTGCGCTGGCTCGGCCTGCACCGGCTCGACGAAGCCGAGGACCTGGTACAGGATACGCTGCTGCAGGCGCTGACGGTTTGGAAGGTGCATGGGGTGCCCGCACAGCCCGCCGCCTGGCTTTACGCCGTGGCCCAGCGCAAAACCCTGGACCTGCTGCGCCGCGAGCAGCGCCACCGCCGCCTCGCGGCCCAAGCGGAGCCCGCCCCGGCGGCGGAGCCGGGTGCCCTTTTTCTGGCCGATGAGGTGACTGACAGCCAGCTCCGAATGCTCTTTGCCTGCTGCCACCCGGCGCTGCCCCCGGAAGCCCAGTTGGCCTTGTGCCTCAAAATGCTGGGCGGCCTCAGCGCGGCCGAGTTGGCCGGGGCCTTCCTGGTGCCGGTCGACACCATGACCAAGCGGCTGTACCGGGCCAAGGAGCGGCTGCGGGCCGTGGCCGGGCCGCTCGAAGTACCGAGCGGGGCCGCCCTCACCGGCCGGCTGGCGGCGGTGCTCAAAAGCCTGTACCTGCTGTTCAACGAAGGCTACAGCTCGGCCCACCCCGACCAGCTCATTCGCCGTGAGCTGTGCGAGGAAGCCCTTCGCCTGGCCCTGCTGCTGGCCCAGCATCCGCGCACCAACCGCCCCGAAACGCACGCCCTGCTGGCGCTGCTCTGCTTCCAGGTTTCCCGCTTCGACGCCCGTACCGCCGCCGCCGGCGGCATCGTGCTGCTGCCCGACCAAGACCGGAGCCGCTGGCATCAGCCCCTCATTGCTCGGGGCCTGCGCCACCTGGCCGCCGCGGCGGAGGGCAATACGGCCAGCGAGTTTCACCTCGAAGCCGCCATTGCCCTGGAGCACTGCCGTGCCCCTACCTACGCCGCCACCGACTGGCGGGCCATCGGCCGCTACTACGACCAGCTTTTGCACCTCAAGCCCACGCCCGTCGTGGCCCTGCACCGCGCCGTGGCCCTGGCCCAGGCCGCTGGGCCGGCCCCAGCCCTGGCCGCCGTGCAGGCGCTGCCGGGCCTCGACAGCCACGGCCTTTACCACGCCATACTGGGCGAACTCTACGCCCAAACCAATCAGCCCGAAGCCGCCGCCCACCACCTCGACCGTGCCCTGGCGCTCACGGCCTCCCGCCCAGAACAAGACTTGCTGCGCCGCAAGCGCGAGAAAATAATCAATCAAATCAACTAGCGCAATAGGGTACTTCCCTGCGCTGAACAACCCTTTTCCTCATGAACTACTCTCCCAACCAACCCCTCCACATTCTGCGCCTCGACAGCAGCCCGCGCCGTGCCGATTCTGTGTCCCGGCACCTGACCGACCACCTGATGGCGCGCCTGCTGCGGGATTATCCCGAGGCCAACGTCACGACCCGCGATTTAGCGGTCGGCCTGCCGCTTCCAACGGAGCCTTTCGTTGAGGGGTCGGTGTACGCCATGCAAAACCCAACCCCGGCCATGCAAGCCGCTACCCAGCTTTCCGACGAACTGGCGGCCGAACTGCTCGCCGCCGACGTGGTGGTGCTCGGCCTGCCGGTCTATAACTGGACCGTTCCTTCTACTTTCAAGGCGTACGTCGACCAGATAGTCCGCCTCGGCGTGACCTTTGGATACGTCGATGGCGTTCGGCACGGCTTACTCCGCGCCCGCAGCGTGTACATCGTCCTTACCAGCGGGGGCACCGGCATGGGCAGTGACGTTGATTTCGCCACGCCGTATGCCCGGTTTCTGTGGCAGACGCTGGGCATTCAACACGTGGAGTTCATTGATGCGGCCGGGCTTTTGTTTAGCGCCGAGGAAATCACGCGCAAAGCCGAGGCGCAAATCGAGCAGCTCGTGTTACCCGTCTTTGCCTGAGTTCTTCGGGCTCCCGACGCGCCCGCCTTTTTCTTGGTTTTGAAGCTGTTTAGAAAGTCGGAGCGGGTGCGGGCGGGCGGC
>JANYFQ010000638.1 GCA_025362615.1 Hymenobacter sp.
GGCGCGGGGCACAACCCCGCGCCAACCGCCCGCCTTATTTGCCCGGCACCAGCAGCCGCACCGGGCGCTGCCCGGCCACGCGCACCAGGTAGAGGCCGGCGGGCAGGCCCTGGGTGGGCAGGGTGGTGGTGCCGGGCGCAAAGGTGTGCAGCACCCGGCCGCGCACGTCGCAGAGTTGCACCGGGGCCAGCGGGTCGGCCCCCAGCAGTTGGACGCCGGTGCCGGTGGCGGGGTTGGGCGCGAGCTGCAAAGCCCCGGCGGCGGCGGCCACGGCCCGCACCGGCGAGTAGGCCACGCGGCCGTCGGCATCGAGCTGGGCCAGGCGGTAGTAGGCGGCGGCGGGAGCGGCGGCATCGGGCCACTGGTAGGCGCGGGGGGCGGCGCTGGTGCCGGCCCCCGGCTGGTAGCCGATGGCGGCCCAGGTGCGGCCGTCGGGGCTGCGCTCGATGCGGAAGCCGGCGTTGGCGGTTTCGGTGGCCGTGCGCCAGGTGAGGAGCACGGCGGCGGGGCCGGTGCGGCGGGCCGCGAAGGCCGTCAGGGCCACGGGCAGCGGGGCGGCGGCCCCAAACTCGAAGGCCCCGGCATCGGGCAGGCCCTGGCGGACGGCCCCGCGCTGGTCGGCGGGCGGGGCGGCGGCGGCGCTGCCCAGGTTGATGGCCGGGCTGCCGGCGGGCAGGGCCTGGGTGGGCGTGGGGCCGCCGTTGTTGGCCAGGGCCTGCAGTCGGGCATCGGCCACCAGCACGGCGGGCGTGAGCCAGTCTTCGCGCTGGGGGCCGAATTGAGCGGCGTAGGTTTCGGGCCACTGCAAGTTGCCGGGGCCGACGGTGAGGTCGGAGTTTTTGTTGAGGGTGCCGCCGCCGTAGGGGTTGCTCTGGTTGCCGGTGCCGGTGGGGTTGTTGTAAAACACGGAGTTGGCCAGCGTGAGGACGTGCCCGTTGAAGAGGGCGCTGGCAAAGTTGCCCGCCCGGTTGCCGCTGAAGGTGGCGTTGGCGATGGTGGCCCGGCGCTCGGTGCCGCCGCTCAGGGCCAGGCCGCCGCCGAGGCCGCCGCCCTGCCCGTCGGCGGCGGTATTGGCGGCGAAGGTGCAGTTGGCCAGCGCGAGGCGGGCGTTGGTGAGCCACGCGCCGCCGCCGGCGCTGGGGGTGCTGTTGCGGGCAAAGGTGGAGTTGGTGAGCGCGAGCGGCCCGTTGAGGTAGTAGAGGCCGCCGCCGAGGTCGCCTCCGGGCAGCACCCGGTTGTCCTCAAACGCGCAGCGGTCGAGGGCGGCGCTGCTGCCCTGCCCGTCGTAGAAGATGAGGGCGGCGGCCCCGCCCTGCTTGCCGGCCGTGTTGCGCCGGAAGGCGCAGCCGCACATACTCAGGGCGTTGTTGACACCGTTCTGGTCCACGCCGTCCACGTACACGGCCCCGCCGATGCCGCCCTGGTCGAAGGTGCCGCCGGTGCCGGTGGCGGCGTTGTCCTCAAACACGCAATTGACGAACTCGCTGGCCGAGCCGATGGTGCCCACGGCCCCGCCGTTGGCCCCCCGGTTGTTGCGGAAGGTGCAGCTCCCGAACACCACGCTTTGGTACACGATGGTATGCACGGCCCCGCAGCCGTCGGACTGCAAGGCCGGCCCCGCGTTGTGGTCGAACACCACGTCAATCACCCGCAGGCGGCCGTGGGCGCGGCCCCGGATGGCGGCCCCGCCGAGGCGGTCGGTGCTGCCGTTGTCGGGGGCGGCACCGTCGCGCAGGGTCAGGCGTTGCAGGGCCAGGCGCGAGTCGGTGGCGGCCGAGGGGGCGGCCAGCTTGTCGAAAATGCGGGTGCTGCCGCCGCCGCTGAGCGTGAGCAGGTTGCCGCCGTCGAGCAGCACGTCGCGGTTGGGCACGGTCAGCGGGCCACTCAGCACGACCGTGAACGGGGCGCTGCCGCCGTTCACGCGGATGGCCCCGCCGGCGTTGAGCAGCGCCTGCAAGGCCGCCGGGGTACAACTCGCCGGGGTGCCGGTGCCCCACACGGCGGCGTTGGCGGGCAGCACGTCGGGGGCCGGGGCGGGGCACACCACGGGCGGCGCGGCCAGGGCCAGGGCGGGCAACAACAGCCCCAAAACCAAAGGCCGGGCGCAGCGTACGGCCCGCCGCAGGCGGGCCAGAAAGCAAGTATTCATGGCAAGTAGGAAAAGGGTGAGGGCAGCTTGAACTGTGAAGATACGGCCTATGCCCCGCTTGCCCGCCCGCCCCTACGCCCCCGCCAGCAACTGCCCCACCTCAATGCCATACGCGCACTTGAAATGCCCCAGCGGGCAGGCCGCGTACCCATGCAGCCCGCAGGGCCGGCACGCCAGCGGCTCGGGGGTTTCTACCACGAACGCCTTCGTTCCCAGCGGCCCAAACCCAAACGCGGGCACCGTGGAACAAAACACGGCCGTGACCGGCGCGCCCACCGCCGAGCACAGGTGCAGCGGGGCCGAGTCGTTGACGAAGTTCATCACTGCCCCGCGCATGAGCGCCGCCGAGGCCAGCAGCGAAAGCTGCCCGGCCAGGCTGACGACCTCCGGCCGCCCGGTCGCCGCCGCCAGCCGCTGGCAGGCCGCCACATCGGGCGGGCCGCCGAGCAGGTACACGGGCCGGCCGGGCGGCAGGGCGGCCAGCAGTTCCAGCCACTTGCTTTCGGGGTATTGTTTGGTGAACCACACGGACGTGGGGGCCAGGCAGTAGTAGGGGCCGGCGGCGGCGTAGGGCGCGGCAGCGGCCTCGTCGGCGGCGGTGGGGTAGAGGCGGGGGAGTTGTTGGGTGTTGGGTTTTAGGTGTTGGGTGTTGGGCTTTAGGTATTGGGTGTTGGGTTTTAGGTGTTGGGTGTTGGGGTTTACGACACCTGATACCGAATACCCAACACCTGATACCCCACTCTTCGGCTCTTCCTCCTCATTTCCCAACAGTTCCATATTCCTTTCCACCTCGTGCCTTCCGTCGCCGATGACGTGCGTTACCCGGTGGGTGAAGAAGCGGCTGAACGGGTTTTGGGCGAAGCCCACGCGCTCGGCCGCGCCCGAAAAAGCGGTGAGGAAGCCCGTGCTGGCAAAGCGTTGCAGCGTGACGACGCGGCCGTAGCCCCCGGCCCGGATGTCCTTCAGCAGCCGCCAGAGGTTGGGGTATTTGCCCTGCTGCTTGTCCCAGACCAGCACCCGCCGGATGTGAGGATGGCCCGCCAGCAGGCCCTCGTTGCCGCGCCGCACCAGCACATCAAGCGGCGTGGCGGGCTGGGTGGTGTGCAGGTGCTCGACCAAGGCCGTGGCCAGGATGACATCGCCGATGAAGGCGGTTTGGATGAGCAGGGTGGGGGCGGGCATGGGCCGCGAAGGTAGGGGCCGGACGGGTTGGCGCGGGGCGGGGCATTAACTTTCCGCTGCGCGTTAAACATCGGGCGGCTTTGGTGTTCCAAGCCGGCTCCCGGCCTTTTCCCCTCCTTCCCAATGAAAAACCTTTGCGCCCTGCTGCTGCTGGCAGCTTTTTTACTCCCGAAAAACAGTTGGGGCCAGTCGCTGGCCTGGCAAAGCTTGCAGGCCCCGCCCACCACGGGGCAGGTGCGCCCGGCAGCCATCGTCGCCGACCAAGTGGGCAACATTTACGTGGCGGGGGCCTTCGAGGGCACGGCCACGTTTGGGGCCGTGGTGCTGAACAGCGCCGGCAGCGGCGATGCCTTCGTGGCCAAGTACAGCCTCGTGACCAACGCCTGGGCCTGGGCCGTGGCGGCGGGCGGCCCCGGCGACGATGCCGCCGCCGCCCTGGCCCTGGGCCAGAAAGGGGCCTTGTACGTGGGCGGGCGCTACGGCGCTACGGCCAGCTTCGGCACCTTCAGCTTTGCCAACACCAGCGGCAGCGACGATGCCTTCGTGGCCCGCCTCAGCGACGGCGGCACGGGGGCCACCTTTGCCTGGGCCGTGCCCCTAAGCAGCGACTTTATTGACGGCGTGAGCGGGCTGGCCGCGCGGGCGGGGTCGGTGTACGCGGCGGGCACGTTTTACGGCAGCACCCTGGCGGCGGGCGGGGCCGTGGCGCTGCCCAACGCGGGCGGGGCCAGCGGCTCGTCGGACGGCTACCTCGTCAAAATTACCGACCAGGGCAGCAGCGGGCTGCCGCGCTGGGGGCAGGCCCTGGGCGGCCCCGACTACGACTACCTGAACGCCGTGCTCGTGCGCGGCAGCAACGTGTACGTGGGCGGCAGCTTCGCGGGCACGGCCGTGGTGGGCGGCCTCGTGGTGCTGACCACGGCGGGTGGGGCCGCCGACGACGACGTGCTGCTGGCCCGCTTCTTCGACCAAACCACCAGCGCCGCCCTGCGCTGGGCCGTGCGCGGCGGCGGCCCCGGCTACGATGCCGCCACCAAGCTGGCGGCCAACAAAACCGGCCTGTTTGCGGCGGGCGTGTTTGCGGGCACGGCCACCTTTGGCAGCACCACGCTGGTGGGCGGCCCCACCACGGCCTTTGCCGTGCGGCTGCCGCGCACGGCCACCACGGGGCAGTACAACTGGGCGCTGGCCGCCGGCGGCACCGGCACCACCGCGCCCACGGCCCTGGCCCTGCGGGGGCTGAATTTGTACCTCGGCGGCAGCTACACCGGCACGCCGGCGTTCGACGCGGCGGCCCTGCCCGCCGCCGCTGGCCCCGCGCCCTTCGTGGCCAAGCTGACCGACCAGACCACGAGCGGGCAGTGGCGCAGCGCCCTGGCTGCCACCACGGCCCTCGGCAGCCTCGACGGCCTGGTGGGCAGCCCCGGCCGGGGCTTTTACGCCGTGGGCGGGGCCGTGGCCCCGGCCACGTTCGGCGGCTTTGGCCTGACGGCGCCCACGGGGCCGGCGGTGGGCTACGTGGCCGGCATCGGCGACGTGTTTCCGATGAACGTCACCGCCCTCAACCCCGGCCGGCACGCGGGGGCGGCCCCGGCGGGCGGCGGCATTCAAATTCAATTCGACCAACCCGTGAACCCCAGCGCCGGCAGCGTGGGCGGGGTGGAGGTGTACGCCAGCGAGAGCGGCGGGCGGCGCTCCGGCGCGGCCACGGCCGGCGGCAACACCCTCAGCTTCGCGCCCGGCGCGGCCTTCCGGCCCGGCGAGCGGGTGCAGGTGAGCATCACCGACGACGTGCAGAGCACGAGCGGGGCCGTGGCGGCGGCCCAGGTGTACCAGTTTCGGGTGGCGGCGGGCGGCACCGGGCAGGGGCGGCTGCGGGCGGCGGGCGGCGCGGCGGCCTTGGCCCTGGCCCCCGCCACGCTGGTGCTGGCCGACCTCAACGCCGACGGCAACCTGGATGCCGTGGGCGGCGGCACTTTCAGCAGAAACGGCCTGAGCGTGGGCCTCGGCGATGGCCGGGGCGGCTTTGCTGCCGGCAACCGGGGCGTGACGGGCACCGCCAACACCGGCGTGGCCGTGGCCGACGTGGACGGCGACGGCGACCCCGACCTGCTGCTGGCCAGCGGCACCAACGGCGGCAGCAACCTGGTGCGGGTGCGCCTCAACGACGGGGCCGCCAACTTCAGCAACGCCCCCGACGTGCCCACCAGCAGCCAGCCCACCGCCGTGGCCGTGGCCGACCTCAACGCCGACGGCGACCCCGACCTGCTCGTGGCCACCCTGCGCGATGCCGCGTTTCAATCGACCGGAACCGTGACCGTGTACCTCGGCGACGGCAGCGGCACGTTTGCCGCCACCCCCACCGAAGTGCCCGTCGATACCAATCCCTTCCGCCTGGTGGTGGGCGACTTCAACGACGACGGCCGCCTCGACTTCGTGACGGCCAACAACAGCCCCGGCGCGGGCACCCTGAGCCTGCGCCTCGGCGATGGCCTGGGGGGCTTTGCCGCGCCCGCCACCGGGGCCGAACTGCCGGTAGCGCTTATGCCCCAGCGCCTGGCCGCAGGCGACCTCAACGCCGACGGCCACCTCGACCTGGTGAGCTGCGCCAGCGGCGCCAACCCGGTCAATGTGTACCTCGGCGACGGCACCGGCCACTTTGCGGCGGCCCCCGACGTGGTGCTGCCCGACCTGCCCTTCGCCCTCGACCTGGCCGACCTTAACGCCGACGGCCGCCTCGACCTGGTGAGCGCGGGCAACGCCGGGGTGGCCGTGCGCCTGGGCGATGGCACGGGGGGCTTTGCCCTCGCCGCCCCCGGCGGCCCCGCCCGCAGCAGCGCCCTGGTCGTGGGCGACGTGGACAACGACGGCGACCTGGACGTGGTGACCACCGATTTCGGCACCGCCTCCGTCCTCCAAACCCTGCTCAACACGCCCCTCGTGGCCCCCGACCTTGTGGTGAGCACGCCCGGTACCACCGTGGCCCCCGATTTTTACAACAACATCACCGTCACCGGCACCGGGGTGGGCACGCTGGCGGCCGACGTGAGCGTGGACGGGACGCTGCTCGTGCAAAGCGGCGGAGTGCTCGACGACGGCTGCCACGTCGTGACCGGCAACGGCGGCTTCGTGCTGGCGCGGGGCGGCACGCTTCGCATTTGCGCCGAGGCCGGTATTTTGCCCGCCGGGCAGCCTGCCGGGGCGGTGCAGGTGCGCGGGGCGCGGGCCTACTCGCCCCGCGCCCGCTACGAGTACACCTACCCCGGCGCGGCCGGCAGCCCGGCCACCGGCACCGGCCTGCCCCCGCAGGTGCTGGACCTGACCGTGGCCACCGGCCCGGCTCCGCTGGCCCTCTCGGCCCCCGTGGGGGTGCGGCGGGTGCTGACTTTTGCCACCGCCGGCACCCTGGCCGGGCCGGGCCTGGCGCTGCTCTCCGACCCCGACTCCACGGCCCTGGCCGCCAACCCCGGCCCCGGCCGCTACCTGGCCGCCGCCACCGTGCAGCGGGCCGTGAGCCGGGGCGGCTACCAGGGCCTGGGCTACCGCCACTACGCCGCCCCCGTGGGCGGTGCCCGCGCCCGCGACCTGGCCGTGCCGGGCCAGTACGCGCCCGACGCAAGCCAGGGCGCGGCCTACAACGCCGCCGCCCGCCCCGAACTCACCACGCCCTTCCCCACCCTCTACACCTACGACCAGCGCCGGCTCATCACCTCGCCCGCTACCCGCCTCACGGCCTTCGACCGGGGCTGGGCGGCCGTCGAAACCCTGGCCCAGCCCCTAGGCCAGGGCCAGGGCTTCGCCGTGAATTTGCCCGCCGCTACCGTAAACTTCGCTGGCCCCCTCACCCGCGACGACCTGCCGCCCCTGGCCCTGGGCCGCACCGCCGGCCCCACCGCCCCCGACGGCGGCTGGCACCTGCTCGGCAACCCCTACCCGGCCCCGCTCGACTGGAGCCGGGTGCTGCCCGCCGACCGCCCCGGCCTCGACGGGGCGCTGTACGTGTTTGCGCCCAGCGGCCCCTACACCGGCCAGTACCGCGCCTACGCTAACGGCCAGGGCAACCCCGTGCTGCCCCTGGGGCAGGGGTTTTTCGTGCGCGTGGCCGCCGGCCAAACCAGCGCCGCCCTCACCTTCCGCGAAGCCCAGCGCCTGACCAGCTTCGCGCCCACGGCCTTCCGGCGCGGCGCGGCCGATGCTCGCCCCGCCATCGAGTTGGCCCTGCAAGGCCCCGCCGGCCCGCCCGATGCCCTCACCCTCTACGCCCAGGCCGGGGCCAGCGCGGGTTTCGACGGCGAGTTTGATGCCGCCAAGCTCGCCAACCCCAGCGGGCTGGACCTGGCCGCCGAAGCTGCCGACGGGCAGCCCCTCAGCATCCAGGGCTTGCCCGCGTTTGATGCGGCTACGCGGGTGCCGCTCACGCTGCGGGTGCCGGGCGCGGGCACGTACTTCATGCAGGTTTCGGCGCTGCGCCACCTCCCCGCCGGCCTCGCGGCGTATTTGGTGGATGGGCTGACGGGCACCCGCCGCCCGCTGGCCGCGCTGCCCGCCACGGGCTACGCCTTCGCCCTGAATGCTGCCCAGGCCGCCGCCCCGGTGGCGGGCCGGTTCTGGCTGAGTTTCGGGGCCGCCGCGCCGCTGGCCGCCGCCCCGGCCCCGGCCGAAACGGGCCTGGCCGTATACCCCAACCCGGCGCGGGGCCACGCCACGGTGCTGCTGCCCCCCGGCCTCGGCCCCGCCGCCCTCACGCTGCACGATGCCCTGGGCCGCACCCTGCGGACGCAGCCTACCAGCGGCCCCACCGCCACCCTCGACCTGCGCGGCCTGCCCGCCGGCGTGTACGCCCTGCGCGTAGCGGGCCGGGCACTGCGGCTGGTGGTGGAGTAGGGAGTTGGGGGTTGGGAGTTAAGACGGTGCGGGCGGG
>JANYFQ010000640.1 GCA_025362615.1 Hymenobacter sp.
GAAAACCTGCGTACCAGGCCACAAACGTGCCGTCCAGATGCACCGCATCGAAGGATTGCTCGCGCAGCAAATCAGCTAGACGCGCCGCAAATTTTGGGCTGATGAACCGCTCGACGTTGTAGGGAACATCGGTGCGTTGCAGCAGGTTGCGCAAGGCCCGCAGCGGCTTGAGGTCGGTGTCCACGTCCACCGTTACGAGGCGTACGTTGGGGCCGAGATGGTCGAGGGCCGTATCGGGCTGATGGTGCTTGGGCGTATTGACCGCCAGCACCGTAACCCGGTGCCCGGCCGCGCTCACCCCCCGAATAATTTCATAAATCCCGATGGCTCCCCCGTCGTGGGGCGGGTAGGGAACACGCGGGCAAACTTGCAGAATGTGCATAAGGAACCGCAAAGGTACGGTTGGCGGGGCACCGCGTAACAGCAGTGAATTGGTGAATTGGTGGGGTAGTGGATTGGCGGATTGGCGAAATTGTTGAGCACTGGCTGGCAAATGTCGTTGGGCAGCCAACCCACTAGCCCGCCAATCCGCCACCCCACCGCTACGCAATGTGTCGGAACTGCGTTTCCAAGCTTTCTATCTGTTGTTCAGAGCCTAACACTAATAACACGTCGCCGTCGATGGGCACGTAAGCGGCGGGCGGGCTGACGGTGAAGGTGCCGTCGGCGTGGCGCAGGCCGATGATGGTGGCCCCGGTGCGCTCGCGTACATCGAGTTGGCGGATGCTTTGGCCGTGCAAGTCGCGGCGCATTAGCTTGACACTTAGCTCTTCCAGGCGAAGCTGGTCGGCGGTGAGGCCCGAAATAAGGTCCAGAAACCGAATGACTTCGGGGCGCACCACGAGCTTGGCCATGTGCGAGCCGCCGATTTCGTCGGGCATGACCACGGCGTCGGCCCCGGCCGAAATCAGCTTGCTTTCGGAGGTTTTGTAGCTGGCGCGGGCAATGATTTTGAGGCGCGGGTTGAGGGCGCGGGCCGATAGGGCAACAAACACGTTGTCAGCGTCTTTAGGCAAAGACGTAATGAGCGCCGAAGCCCGCTCGATGCCCGCCTGTTGCAGCACGAGGTCGGAAGTGGCATCGCCGCGCACCGTGAAGATGGCCCCGCCCGCCGTGCCGTTGCCATCAAAATCTTCGCCGGTCTGCCCGTCGGTGAGGCTCTTCATCAGCGCCTCGTCCTGCTCTATCACCACCACCCGGGCCCCGTTGGCGCGCAACTCCTGGTAGGCCCGGCGGCCGTTGCGCCCGAAGCCACAGACGATGATGTGGCCGCTGAAACGCTTGATTTCCTGGTCTATCCGATACATTTTGAAGAGTTTACGCAGCTCACCATCAAAAAGAAAAGTTGTCAGCACCGAGATGAGGTAGGCAGTGACGAGCAGGTTGTAGAGAATGAAAAAGCTAACAAAAATGCGCCCCGCCTCCGAAAAAGGGTGTACCTCGCCAAACCCCACCGTGGCAATCGTGGTCACGGTCATGTAAAACGCATTGACCCAACTCAGGTGCTCAATCAGCCGAAAACCTGCTACGCCGGCAGCCAGACTGATAAACGTCAGCAAAGCTGCAAGAATCAGGCGATTGACGTTTTTCATTCCGGGGAAATTCAGTAGTTGTTATTTGACAGCGCGAAACCGGTTTCTCTCAAACGCCCCTGGGAACAACCGTGCCCAGGCGCCTGGCCAGTTCGCGGTCGATGCGCTGAAACTCCATCATGCGGCGTAGCACGGCGTCGCTTTCAGCTTCGGACAGGTTTTGAGTCAATTGCGCGTTGCAGCGCTTCAGCTCATGCTCGACGTTGCATTTGTTGAGGCGTAAAATAGCATTGTCGCAGGCGAGTTGGGTCAAGTCTTCCTCGTTGAAAACGTAGATTTCCTTGGTGCGCCAGTTGGGGCTGATTTCGTAGCGCTCGGTGGCCAAATCGGCCACCAGGTTGCGGATGGGCGCTTCGTCGTGCCGGGCCAGGTGGCGCACTTCGGGGAAGTGGCCGGTCCGCAGTACGTCCATGCAAATGCCCCAGAGCTGGGTGAAAAGCGGGTTCGTGAGCGGCGCTTCGCCCACCTGCTCAATCAAATACGCCGCCACGCTGACTTCGGGCAGCACCTCGCGCTCGGCGTGCAGCACCAGCAGGCGCAGCACTTCGCGCTCGCAGGTCGTGAGCACGTCGGGCAGGACATCGAAGTCGCCGAAATCTTCGCTTACTGGTGCGTCGGCGGGCGCGGGGGCCACACCCGGAACGCCGGCAAAATCCTGGGGAGCAGCGCCGTACATGGCCGCTTCGGCCGCCTCGGCGGAGTCGAACGACGGGCCGGCGGCGGGGCGGGGGCGCGGGGCGGCGGGGCGCTCGCCGGCGGCCGGGCGCGGGGTCAGCGTCTTCACCAGCTTGTTGTACTCGGTGATGAGCACCTGCTCATCGAGGCCGAACACGTTGGCTGTCTGCTGCAAAAACACCTGCCGTTTCAGGCCGTCGGGCACTTTGGCGATGGAGAAAAGCACGTCGCGGATGGCCTCGGCTTTCTTCACCGGGTCGTGGGCCGTATCGCGGGCCACGAGGCTGGTTTTGAAGCTGATGAAGTCCTGGCTCTGGCTCTCGATGTACTCGGCAAAGCGCTGGTCGCCGACTTTGCGGATGTAGCTGTCGGGGTCGTCGCCATCAGGGAAGAGCACCACGCGCACGTTGAGGCCGCCTTCGAGCAGCAAATCGGTGCCGCGCAGGCTGGCTTTGATGCCGGCCGCGTCGCCGTCGTAGAGCACCGTCACGTTGTCGGCGTAGCGCTTGATGAGCTTGATTTGGCCTTCGGTGAGCGAGGTACCCGACGAGGCCACCACGTTTTTGATGCCGCCCTGGTGCAGGCTCAGCACGTCGAGGTAGCCTTCCACGAGGTAGCAAACCTCTTCCGTCCGAATGGCTTGCCGGGCGTAGTAAAGCCCGTAAAGCACGTCCGACTTGTGGTAAATATCCGACTCGGGCGAGTTCAGGTACTTGGCCATCTTGTCGTCGCGCTTCAGCGTGCGGGCCCCAAAGCCCACCACGCGCCCGCTCACGTTGTGAATCGGGAACATGACCCGGCCCCGGAACCGGTCGTAGCGGCGGCCGGTGTCGCGGTTTTGGTCGTCCTCTTTCTTGACGATGAGGCCCGTTTTCTCGAGGTATTTCTGCTCGTAGCCGGCCGTGGCGGCGGCTTTCAGCAGGTCATCCCAAGCATCAAGCGAGTAGCCCAGCTCAAAGGTTTGGATGGTTTGCAGGTTTAGGCCGCGCTCCTTCAGGTAGCCGTAGCCGACGCTCATGCCTTCCTCGGTGTTTTGCAGCAGGCGGTGGTAGTGGTCTTTGGCCCAGTTTGATACGATGAACTGCGAGTCGCGCTCGTTCTGGGCCAGCTGCTCCTGAGGGGTGCGTTCCTCCTCCTTTATTTCGATGGCGTACTTGCGGGCCAGGTACTTAAGGGCCTCGGGGTAGCTGCTGCCCTCCAGCTCCATCACGAAGCGCACGGCATCGCCCGACTTCCCGCAGCCAAAGCACTTGTAAAACCCCTTGCTCGGCGTCACCGAAAACGAAGGCGACTTCTCGTTGTGAAACGGGCAGCAGGCCCAGTAATTCTGCCCCTTGCGCTTGAGCGACACAAAATCGCCGACCACCTCCACGATGTCGGCGGTCTGCATGATTTGGTCAATCGTTTCTTTCGGGATGAGGGCCATTGCCGCAAAATTAGGCCCGGCCCGGCGGGGCCGCCCTCATCCGGCCCATAATTCCAAATTTGTTCCGCTACCTTTGTGCAACTTCTGCAGAGCCGCTGGAGTTAAACTCCCAAGCAGGAAGGGCTTGCACCCTCCCTGCTGGCTTTTGACTACTGATGCAAGAGCACGTATGTGCTGCCGGCCATCAGAAGCCAACGGCCAAGCTGCATCAGCAGCTTAGTCGGGAGCCGCACGGTGATTACCACGTAATCGCCGCGCCTGTTTGGTTTTTTCTCCATGTTCTTCAAGAGGTAAGGAGATTAAACAAATCACCCACTTTGAAGCCCGTGGTTTGCCGACCACGGGCTTCACTCGTTTCGGGCCGGAGCCAGAAAGAAAGAGCCGTGGCGGCGGGAGACTACCGCACAGGGTGGCAAAGCTACGTGAACAATGGCCCGTGCCGCACTGGAAGTACCTTTGCCGGGATAAACCTCCCCCAAAGATGCCCGCGTACCACCCTTCCGACCTCGAAAAAAAGTGGCAAGCCCACTGGAAAACCAACCAGACGTTCCGGGCCGACAACCGCTCCGACAAGCCCAAATATTACGTGCTCGATATGTTTCCGTACCCCTCGGGGGCGGGGCTGCACGTCGGGCACCCGCTGGGCTACATTGCCTCCGATATTGTGGCTCGCTTCCGGCGCTTGCAGGGCTACAACGTGCTGCACCCGATGGGCTTCGACTCGTTTGGGCTGCCCGCCGAGCAGTACGCCATCCAGACCGGCCAACACCCGGCCCTGACCACCGACCGCAACATCGCCACATACATCGAGCAGCTTAGCAGCCTGGGCTTTAGCTACGATTGGAGCCGCGAAGTCCGCACCTCGGATGCCTCCTATTACAAGTGGACGCAGTGGATTTTCCTCAAGCTGTTCAACTCCTGGTACAACCTCGACACCGACCGCGCCGAGCCGCTCACGGCCCTCACCGCGCGCTTTGCCGAGAGTGGCAGCACCGGCATCCGGGCCGCCGGGGATGACGGCGACCGCCACGATTTCACGGCCGGGCAGTGGGCCATGTTCACCGAAAAGCAGAAGCTGGCCGCCGTGCTCCCCTACCGCCTTGCCTACCAGCAGGATACTTCCGTGAACTGGTGCCCCGGCCTGGGCACGGTGCTCTCGAACGATGAGGTGAAGGACGGCCTGAGCGAGCGCGGCGGCTTCCCCGTCGAGCGCCGCCTCATGCCGCAGTGGAACCTACGCATCACCGCCTACGCCGACCGCCTCCTCGCCGGCCTCGATACTCTCGACTGGCCCGATGCCGTGAAGGAAATGCAGCGCAACTGGATTGGCAAGAGCATCGGGGCCGAGGTGACGTTCCCGGTGCAAGGTTCCGACACGGCGCAAATCAAGGTTTACACCACCCGCGTCGATACCATTTACGGGGCCACGTTCCTGGTGCTGGCCCCCGAGCACGAGCTGGTGGATGCCCTCACCACGCCCGCGCAACGCGCTGCCGTGGACGAGTACATCGCCGCCACCAAGCGCCGCTCCGAACGCGACCGCATGACCGACGTAAAGGCCGTGTCGGGCGTTTTCACCGGCGCGTACGCCCTGAACCCGGTGAACAACGAGCCCCTGCCCATCTGGCTGGCCGACTACGTGCTGGCCGGCTACGGCACCGGTGCCGTGATGGCCGTGCCCAGCGGCGACCAGCGCGACTGGCTGTTTGCCACGCACTTCGGCCTGCCCATTCCCGCCATTTCCGATGCCCAAAAGGACATCGACCAGCAGGCCGACCCCACCAAGGAAGGCCGCTACATTAATTCCGGCATCATCGAC
>JANYFQ010000644.1 GCA_025362615.1 Hymenobacter sp.
CACTAAATACCCATCGTTCAACGATTGCGGGCCAGCGGCCCGGTAGTAGTCGGCACGGGCCAGGAGGCCCGCGCCACAATCACACCGCGTAACAGCAGTTATTTCTATGGCCAAAATCGCCATCAACCTCGCCACCGGCACTTTTCAGCAGGAAGATATTATCGTCGGCATCGACTTGGGCACCACCAACTCGCTGGTGGCCTACGTACACCCCGAAACCCGGCAGCCCGCCGCCATCAACGACCTGGGGCGCGGCATTCTGGTGCCCTCGGTGGTGCATTTTCCGGCCGACGGCAGCGGGCCGCTGGTGGGCAACGAGGCCAAAGAGTTCCTGCTGACGGAGCCGGCCCGCACCATTTATTCGGTGAAGCGGCTGCTGGGCAAGTCGTACAAGGACCTCGGTGCCCACGCCACCGGGCTGGGCTATAAGGTGATTGACGACAATGCCGAAGGGTTGGTGAAGGTGAGGGCCGGCGACCGGTTCTTCTCGCCCATTGAGCTGTCGGCCGACATTTTGCGCGAGCTGCGCCACCGGGCCGAGCACGCCCTCAAAACGCCGGTGCGCCGGGCCGTCATCACGGTGCCGGCCTACTTTAATGACTCGCAGCGGCAGGCCACCCGCGACGCGGGCCGCCTCGCCGGCCTCGACGTGCTTCGCATCGTGAACGAGCCGACCGCCGCTGCCCTGGCCTACGGCATCGGCCTCGACCCGGCCGAAGCCAAAACCGTGGCCGTGTACGACCTCGGCGGCGGCACCTTCGACATCAGCATCCTGCGCCTGCACGAAGGCATTTTTGAAGTTCTCAGCACCAACGGCGACACGTACCTGGGCGGCGACGATTTCGACCGTGCCATCGGCCAGCACTGGCAGGCCACGGCCGGGCTGCCCGCCAGCTTCGGCACCGTGCCGGCCTTGCAGCAGCAGCTCCGCCTGGCCGCCGAAATGGCCAAACGCTACCTCAGCCAGCACGACGATTTCACGACCCACCTCACCGATGCGGCCGGCCAGAACTTCCCCGTCACGCTCACCAAAGCCGGGTTCAACGCCCTCATCCGGCCCCTCGTACAGCGCACCATTGATGCCTGCCGCCAGGCCGTGGCCGATGCCTTCGGCGTTTCTGGTTTCTCGTTGCTTGTTTCTGGTTCGGATGAAGCCCGTTCAGGGTCATCCCAACACCCAACACCCAACACCGAACACCAAACACCCAACACCGAACACCCAACACCCAACACCGAACACCTAAGCACCGAGCACCAAGCACCAGGTATCGAACCTAAGCTAAACGCCGTCCTCCTCGTCGGCGGCTCCACCCGCGTGCCGCTGGTGTACGAAATGGTGTCGGAATTTTTCGGTCAGCCGGCCGATAACTCGCTCAACCCCGACGAAGTGGTGGCGCTGGGCGCGGCCATTCAGGCCGATATTCTGGCCGGCAACCGCCGCGACGTGCTGCTGCTCGACGTGACACCGCTTACGCTGGGCCTCGAAGTGCTGGGCGGCCTGCTGGACCCCATCATCCCGCGCAATTCCAAAATACCAACCCGCGCCGGCCGGCAGTACACGACTTCGGTGGACGGCCAAATCAACCTCAAAATTGCGGTTTATCAGGGCGAGCGCGACCAGGTGGCTCAGAACCGCAAGCTCGGCGAGTTCGTGCTGACGGGCATTCCGGCCATGCCCGCCGGCCTGCCCAAGGTGGAGGTCAATTTCCTGCTCAACGCCGACGGCATTTTGCAGGTCGAGGCCGTGGAGCTGCGCTCCAACACCCGCCAAAGCGTCGAAATCAAGCCCCAGTACGGCCTCACCGACGCGCAAGTCGAGCAAATGCTGCTCGATTCGATGCTCAACGCGAAAGCCGACGTGGCCGCCCGCCTGCTCATCGAAGCCCGCACCGCCGCCGAGCAATTGGTTTATCAGGTCGAAAACTTCGGCCGCCGCAACGCCGCGCACCTCACCGAAACCGAAAAAACCGCCACCGCCGCGCAAGTCGCTGCCCTCAAAACCGCCCTCGCCGGCCCCGAGCGCGACCCGATTCTGAAGGCAATGGACGAACTGGATGAACTCACCAAACCCTACGCCGAGCGCGTGATGGACATCGCCATCAAAGACGCCATGACGGGCAAAAAGCTGTAGCGGCGCTTGTACCACCAAGCCGTGCTGCCACCGGAGGGGTCTCGCGTAGGCTGCCCCAAAGTTCACAAAGCCCAGATGGGTGTTGGGTTTTAGGTGTTGGGTGTTGGGTGTTGGGTGTTCGGTGTTCGGTGTTCGGTGTTAGAAATAAAAGCAGACCTAGAGCGGTTCCCAGGTCACTGTA
>JANYFQ010000654.1 GCA_025362615.1 Hymenobacter sp.
AGCAAAATCAAATTCACCGTCGAGCGCACCGGCACCGGCTACTCGGCCTACGCCAACGACTACGGCGTGGCCGTGGTAGGCACCACCTTCGCCGAAATCAAATCGAATGCGCTAGACGCTATCAACCTGTACTTTGAGGCAACCGGTGGCAAGCCCGTCGGCGAAGAAAGGCTGCTGGTCAGCCTCGATTTGGCCCAGTTCTTTGCCTTCTTCAAAGTCATCAATGCCTCGGCCCTGGCGGCACGGGTCGGGATGCCCCAGAGCCTGTTGGCGCAGTACGTTTCGGGCCACAAAAAGCCTTCGCCCAAGCAAGTAGGACGGATTTTGACCGGGGTGCGCGACGTGGGCCGCGAACTGGCCAGTCTGGAGCTTGCCTAAAAACCAAGGGGAAACATCCGCCCAAAACATCCAAAACGAAAAAAGGCCCGCTGCATTAGCGGGCCTTTTCTTTCTTGGCAAACGACACCCCCTATTCCCCCTTCGGCGAGCGACTCACCAACTTCTCCACCAGCGCGGTGCTGCCGGCGATGGCGGGGCGGGCGGGCTTGGCAGCCTCGGCGGGGGCGGTCAGCTTTTTATAGAGTGTGAGGGCCTGAGCCACCACCTGGTCCATGTTGTAGTACTTATAGGTGGCGAGGCGGCCCACAAAATGCACACCGGGCGTGGCCTCGGCCAGCTTGCGGTACTGCTCGTAAAGGGCCGCGTTTTCGGGCATCGGGATGGGGTAGTACGGGTCGCCTTCGGCCTGCGGGTACTCGTACACGAGGGCCGTTTTGGGGTGGGCTTGGCCGGTGAGGGCCTTGAATTCAGTGATGCGCGTGTAAGGGTGTTCGTTGGGGAAGTTGACGACCGGGGCAGCCAGGTGTTGCTCCTTGTTCATCGTTTCGTGCTTGAATTCGAGCGAGCGGTAGGGCAGTCTACCAAACCGGTAGTCAAAGTATTCGTCCACCGGGCCGGTGAAAATCATTTCCTTGAACGGAATGAAATCCATCACCTCGTGATAGTCGGTGTTGAGCATCACCTTGATGTTGGGGTGGTCGAGCATCCGCTCGAACATCCGGGTGTAGCCGTGCAAAGGCATGGCCTGGAAGGTGTCGGTGAAGTAGCGGCCGTCGCGGTTGGTGCGGGTAGGCACGCGGCTCGTGACGGATTTATCGAGTTGCGAAGGGTCAAGGCCCCACTGCTTGCGGGTGTAGTTCTTGAAGAACTTTTCGTACAGCTCGCGGCCTACTTTGCTCACCACCACGTCCTCGGAAGTGCGGATGACGGGCACGTCCTCGGCCACCGACTCAAAAAACTGCTCAACCTCAAAGCTGTTGAGCTTCAAGCCATACAACTGGTTGATGGTGTCGAGGTTGATGGGCATGGGCACGTTTTGGCCGTCCACGGAGGCCAACACGCGGTGCTCGTAGGGCCGCCACTCAGTAAAGTTGCCGAGGTAGTCGAACACGTCCTTCGAGTTGGTATGAAAGATGTGCGGGCCGTACTTGTGGATGAGGATGCCGTCCTCGTTGTAGTGGTCGTAAGCATTGCCGGCAATGTGGCTGCGCTTGTCAATTATCAACACTTTTTTGTTGCTGCGGGTGGCCAGCCGCTCGGCCAGCACGGAGCCGGCGAAGCCAGCCCCAACGATGAGGTAATCGAACATGGTAGGAAGGGAAAGAATGGGGTTTTTTAGTTATTAACTACTGGCTGCTAGCCGTTAGCTTCGGCCAGTACGGGCTGCCGGGCCAGGGCAGCAGCAGCAGGAAGCGTGGCGGACAACGCAGCGACTGGGAGCGGGATGGTTGTTTTGGTTGCTTTGGCGGCGAGGCGCTCGTGCATCAGCGTCCGCATCTGGTTCCAAGTGTCGTCCCAGCTGATGGTGGCGAGGTAGGCATCGCGGCGGCGCTGCCAGTCAGCATCTTCGCGTTGGGTGAGGGCTCGGGCGATGGCAGCCCCAAAGTCGGGGGCAGTAGCAGCGATTTGCACTAAGTTCAGGTCGCCGTAGGGGCGCACCACGTCGCGGATGGGGGTGCTGACGACGGGGTTGCCGGCGGCCAGGTATTCGGGCGTTTTGGTGGGCGAGATGAACTTCGTGCTTTCGTTGTCGGCGAAAAGCAGCGTAGCCACATCCCAGCCCTTCAGGTAGGCAGGCAGTTCCTGATAGTCTTTGCCCCCCAGGTAGTGAATGTTGGCGTTTTGGGGCAGGTCGGCGGCGTCGATTTTGACGACGGGGCCGATGATGACAAACTGCCACTGTGGATGATTGGTGGCGAGCTGCCCCAGCAGGGCGATGTCGAGGCGTTCGTCCACCACGCCAAAAAAGCCGATGCGCGGATGCGGAATGCCGGCTTGGTCGGCGGGCTCGGCCAGTTGCGGGTCGCGGGCCTGCCCGAAGTGCGCCTTGTCGATGCTGCTCGGAAACGGGTGCGCGTCGGCGTGTTGCTGGCGCTTGGCTTCGTAGAGCGTGTGGCCGCCAGTGAATACCAGGTCGGCTTTGCCAAAAAGCTCCTGCTCGCGGGGCTTGAGCTCGGGCGGGGCAAACTTGAAGTTGGCCAGCTCATCCATGCAATCGTACACCGTCAGCAGCGGCCGGAAGCTACGGGTTTTGCCCAGCGCCATCGGGGTATAGTACCAAAATGCGTAATGGATAATGTTCTGCTCCGCGAAAAAGTGCGTCAGCAACGCTTCCTGCACCAACTCGGAAGTAGCAAAGTTGAGGTGTGGCGGCAAGTGCGGCACCACCACCAGTACGCCGTTCTGGCGTTCTTTCACCTCAATGTGCGGGGCGATGCCATTGGGGTGAACGAAGGGTTCCTCGACATAAAATACCCGGCCTACCTGGGCAAAACGCGAGAGCAAGTGCTGCGGACGCTGCCAAACAAAATCCCAGTGCAGGTGAGCAAAACACACCAAATCGGTGGGCTGACCGGCAGCATCGCCGAGGGCAAAGGAAGACATTGAAGCAGTGGCGGCGGCGGTACGCTCCGTAGCGGCAGGCGGAGTAGCAGACATAAAACGAGCAGGAATTAAAGCCATGCCCCGACCCCAGCAACTGTGCTTGCTACCCGGCGTCGGCGCTGCTGGTATTACGGCCCGACCACCCAAAGGATATGCTTGAGCTTACTCAGAACGCGGTTTCAGCGACCTTTGAAGGCGCGGCGAGCAGCAGCTGAAACTCGACGGCATCGCGCCACGGTTGCGCTTCGGTGCCGCGCAGCCAATCGTGCCGGATGCCTACCTGCCGGAAGCCGGCGGCGGCAAATAATTTCAAACTGGGTGCATTATCGGCGGCTACCGTGGCATAGAGCTGATGCAGGCGCAGGGTATGGCGGGCGTAGGGCAGCAGCAGGGCCAACGCCGTCCGCGCCAACCCGCGCCCCCGAAATTTTTTTTTCAGGGTGATGCCCACGCCCGCCCGCTGGTGCAGCGGATTGAAGTCGAAAATATCCAGCGTCCCCACCGCTTCGGCCGCTTCGCAGATGACGAGGCGGAGCTGCCGCACTTCGTAAAAATCGGCGGCGGCATGGGCCAGGTACTCGCGCAACGCGTGGCGCGAAACCGGGGCCAGCGTATCCGACACGGCCCAGATGTCGGGGTCGTTTTCGAGTTCAAAAAGGAAGTCGAGGTCGTCGGGTTCGAGGGCGCGGAGGGTCATATTTTTTAATTATAAATTATAAATTATAAATTATAAATCTTATGAATTTTATGACGAATTAGGGACACATTCGCTTGGTTTACGGTTTCGCCGTCAAAGTTGGAAGCCGTGTAAATTCATAATTCATAACTCATAATTAATAATTCATAATTTATAATTCCCTTCAAACACCCGCACGGCGGGGCCGCTCAGCCAGACGTTGGCAAAGCTGCCATCGCCTTGATTTTCAAACCGTACCTGCAACTCGCCGCCCAGCGTATGCAGGCGCACCGGCGAGGCGGCGCCGTGGGCCACGGCGGCCAGGGCCACGGCCACGGCCCCGGTGCCGCAGCTCAAGGTTTCGTCCTCCACGCCGCGCTCGAAGGTGCGGAGGGGCCAGGGCTGGGCGGGGTCGGCGGGGATTTCGACAAAGTTCACGTTGGTGCCCGTGGGGTCGTAGGCGGGGTCGTGACGAATGTCGTGGCCTACGGCTACTACATTCAACTCATCAAGCAGATGCGGGTGGTCGTAGTCGTGCTCGTCGTCGGTGGTTTGGCTCAGGAAGCGGATGTGGTGGGGCGAGCCGGTGTGCAGGTACACGTCGCCTAAATGCGCGTGGACGGGCGCGGGCCGCGCCGGGGCCACGGCCTGCATCTGCAAATGCACGGTGCCGTCGGGGTCGATTTGGGCCGTATGGGGGCCGTCGGCGGCCAGGAAACGGGCTTCGCCCCCGATAAGGCCGAGGTGTTTGGCAAAGGCCACGACGCAGCGGCTGCCGTTGCCGCAGAGGCTGCCGGGGCGGCCGTCGGCATTGAAATACAGCATCTCGAAATCGTAGCCGTCGCGGTTTCGCAGCAGCATCAGGCCGTCGGCCCCGATGCCGAAGCGGCGGTGGCAGAGGGCGGCAATGCGGGGTTGGTCGGTGGGGTCGAAGGCGGCGGCGCGGTCGTCAAGGAGGATGAAGTCGTTGCCGGTGCCGTGGTATTTGCTAAAAATCACGAATTTGTTTGAATTTGGGGTATTGCACGAATTTTTTTTGGGTGTCTTGTGGGCAAAGGTCGAGGTTACGTACGGTCCGTGCCTAACCCAGAGCGCCGACTGCTCCGAACCCACGGGCAAGGCCGGACAAATTTGCAATCCGAATGCAAATTTGTCCGGCCTCCCGCTATCCTGTTGGAAATAAGCGCAAGCTTTCACTCCTGCCCCTGACTCGCCAGGTCGCCGCAGCGCAGCCACCATTCCCACTTTTTGCGCCGCCAGGGCGCTACTTTGCCGCGCAAGTACTTCTCCATCAGCAACGAAGCCAGCGGCGCGGCTGAGAGGCCGCCGAAACCCGCATTTTCGATATACACAGCCACCACGATTTTGGGGTTGTGGGCCGGGGCAAAGCCGGCGAAGGTGGCGTGGTCGTCGCCCTCGTCGTTTTGCACGGTGCCGGTTTTGCCGGCTACGGCAATGCCTACGTCGGCCAGCGAAGCCAGGGCGGCGGTGCCGCCGGGTTGCAGGGCGGCCACCATGCCGGGCACGAGGGCGGCGAAATGGGCGCTGTCAATCAAGGTTTTGTGTTTGACCAGGAAGCGCGGCAGCGGCTGCCCGCTGCTGCCCACGGCACGGCCAAAGTGCGGCACAATATACCAGCCCCGGTTGGCGATGATGGCCAGCACGTTGGCCGTTTGCAGGCCGGTGAGGTTGATTTCGCCCTGCCCCAGGCTAAGGGAGTAGATGGTGCGGAAATCCCAGCCCCGGCGGCCGTAGTGCCGGTCGTAGTAAGCGGGCGCGGGGATGAAGCCGGGACTTTCACGGGCCGCGTCCAGCCCCAGCGGGCTGCCCAGGCCGCAGGAGCGGACGTGCCGTTCCCAGGCCGCCAAGTGGGCGTGGCGGGCGGCGGTGCTGTCGGCGGCGGTGGCGGCCGAGTCGGGGCGCGGCTCCACCACAGCCCGCAGCACCTGGTAGAAATACGGGTTGCAACTGTATTTAAGGGCCATCGTGAGCGAGCGGGCGCGGGGGTGCGGATGCACGCAGCTCACCAGCGACTGGTCGCAGCGAAACCTGGCATTGGGCCGGATGGCCCCGAGCTGCAGGGCCACGGCCGCGTTCACGAGCTTGAACACCGAGCCGGGCGGGTTGGCCAGCAGCGCGGGGCGGTCGAGCAGGGGCCGGTCGGGGTGGCGGAGCAGGGCGCGGGCCTCGCGGGCGCGGCCGGGGGCGGTGCGGACGGCGGGGTCGTAGGTCGGGGCCGACACGCAGGCCAGGATTTCGCCGGTACCTGGCTCCAGCGCCACCACGTAGCCGCGGCGCTCGCCCAGCAGGCGCTCGGCGTAGGTTTGCAGGTCGCGGTCGAGGCTCAGGTGCAGGTCCTGGCCGGGCACGTAGATTGTGTCGGCGGCCCAGGTGCCGTGGGGGCGGCCGTGGCCGTCGGTGAGCGGGTGGTACGCGCCCCGGCGGCCGGCCAGCAGGGCGTTGTAGTAGGTTTCGAGCCCACCGCTGCGGAGGCGGTGGTACATTCCGCGCTCTGTTGTTTTGGCTTGATAGAGAAAGGCTTGCGCCTCGAAAGCGCGGTAGCCCAGCACCGGGCCGGCCAGGGGCCGGGCATAGGTGCGCCCGCGCCGCTCCTGCACCAGCAGCCCCGGACAGGCGCGGGCGTGGCGGCGCAGCGTGTCGGCCTCGGCACGGGTGAGGGCGATGACGACGGGCCAGCGTTGGGGGCGAACGGGCGGGGCGGGCGGCGCTTTGGCAGCGGGTTTGTTGGCCGGTTTTCCGGGTGTTTTGACGGCCGATTTTGCGGCTGCTTCAGCAGCGGCAGCCGCTTGGGCGGCAGCTTTTTCG
>JANYFQ010000702.1 GCA_025362615.1 Hymenobacter sp.
CCTACCAGAAAATGTACCTCAACGACGAGGACATGAAGCTGGCCAGCAAGACCGTGGAAGCGCCCGAAACCAATTTCGAAAGCTACCGCGAAGGCGCTGGCGGGGCCAACGGCGGCAAAGTAGGCGGCGGCTGCGGTTGCAATTAGTACACGTTGCTTTGGTCTGATTCCTTGAAAAATATTCTCTCCTCCCTGCTGGCCCTTAGTGCCTTGGCCATCCCGGCCCTGGCCCAGACCGGCACCACGCAAAACCCGAACCGCCTCGACGGCTACGGCGCGCCCGCGAGCCCGGCGGTGCCGGTGAGCCGCCCGGCCGGCGAAACGACCATCGACATCCTCGGCGGCTACTACCAGCAAACCGGCAGCCACGGCGCAGTAGAGGGCGGGCGCGGCACCCAGCAGCTCACCGACGTGTCGCCGACCATCATCGTCAACGTGCCGCTCGACACCGTGAGCCGGCTGAGCGTGAACGTGGGCTCCGACTTCTATGCCTCGGCCTCGACCGACCGCATCGACTTCGCGCTGAGCACGCCTTCGGCAAACGACGCCCGCATTCACGGCGACTTTGGCTACAGCCGCGAGCAGAAGGCCCAGGGCACCATTTGGGGCGCGGGCGCGGGCGTATCGAAGGAGTACGATTACCTGTCGTTCAACGCGGCGGCTTCGTTCGCCAAAACCTCGCCCGACGGCAACCGCCAGCTCAGCCTGGCCGGGCAGGTGTTCCTGGACCGGGTGACGCTCATCACGCCCATCGAGCTGCGCGAAAGCTACGCGGCGGGGGCCGCCGCCCGCCCCAACAAGAGCGAGTACGGCACCGACACGCGCCAGACCTACAACTTCACGGCCACCTACTCGCAGGTGCTCGGCAAGCGCCTGCAAGCGGCCTTCAGCACCGAGCTGGTGTCGCAGAACGGGCTGCTGAGCACGCCCTTCCACCGCGTGTACTTCCGCGACAACACCGACCCCAACCTGGCCTCGACGTTGGGCGACGCGTTTTCGCCGCGCGTGCCCACGGCGGCCCGCCTCGAAGTGCTGCCCCGCTCGC
Organism: Hymenobacter sp.; assembly: GCA_025362615.1. GTDB lineage: Bacteria > Bacteroidota > Bacteroidia > Cytophagales > Hymenobacteraceae > Hymenobacter. Next base: position 1,045 of record JANYFQ010000702.1, read on the forward strand.
GCTTCAAGTACCCGGTGAGCCTGCGCCTGAACTACTACGCCAGCGACCTGGTGCAAGTGCGCGGCTTCTACCGCTTTTACAACGACAACTTTGGCGTAGCCGCCCACACCCTGGAGCTGGAGCTGCCGGTGAAGGTGACGCCCTTTTTCGTGCTCTACCCCTTCTACCGCTACCACACCCAAACGGCGGCCGACTACTTCGCGCCCTTCGCCCGGCACTCGGTGCGCGCCCCGTACTACACCTCCGACTACGACCTGGCGGCCCTCACGGCCCACAAGGCGGGCCTGGGGCTGCGCTACGCGCCGGTGTACGGCATCGGGCGCTTCCACGTGCCGGGCAAAAACGCCCAGGGCCTGCCCCGCGTGATGCGCCTCAAGTCGCTGGACCTGCGCTACGCCCACTACCAGCAGCGCGGCTCCCCGATTTACGACGTCGCCGACCGGGCCGACCTCGTGGCCGACATCGTAACCTTCGACCTCGGTTTTGCGCTGTAAGCCGGCGGCCCGCCCCCAACACGGGTACCGCCCCGCAACGGGGCGGCCTTCGGCGCCCAACCAAAATGCCCGCCATCATCCCCTTCGACTGCCAGCGGATGCTGCTCTCCGACGAAGCCCCGCCGCTGTTTCTGGCCGAAGTGGCCGTGCGGAGCGTGGCCATGTACCTGCTCATTCTGGGGGCGCTGCGCATCAGCGGGCGGCGCGGGGTGCGGCAACTCTCGCTCTTTGAGCTGACCATTATTCTGGGGCTCGGCTCGGCGGCCGGCGATGCCATGCTCTACCACGACACGCCGCTGGGCCACGCGCTGGTGGTGTTTGCGGTGGTGATGGCGCTTTACGTGGGCTTCAACCGCCTCACCGAAGTGCTGCCGCGCTTCGGCGACTGGCTCGAAGGTGTGCCGGTGCGGCTGGTGGTGGAGGGTTGCCTCGACCACCGGGCGCTCAAAAAAGAGCGGTTCACGCAGAAGGAATTTTTTGGTGAGCTGCGCCAGTACCAGGTCGAACACCTGGGCCAGGTGCGCTGCGCCTACCTCGAAGCCACGGGCCAGGTGAGCGTGTTTTTCTACGCCCCGGCCGACACCCGCCCCGGCCTGCCCATCTGGCCCGATGTGCTGGCAAAAGCGGCCGAACCCATCGCGCAAGCCGGCGAGTACACCTGCACCGGGTGCGGCTACGTGGCCACGTGGCCGCCCGCCGCCCGGCAGGTGTGCCCGGTGTGCGGCAGCGTGTGCTGGTTGCCAGCCAGCACCGCCGCCCGCGTGGCGTGAGGCGCCCGTGCGGTGCCGGGCTTCGCTCAGCGCGTCAGCCAGTAGCCCAGCGCGGCCAGCAGCACGCCGCCGGCCACGCTGCCGCCGGCGTAAAGGGCCGCCGCCCACACCTGCCCGCCGCGCAGCAACGTCACGGTTTCGAGGGCGAAGGCCGAAAACGTGGTGAAGCCCCCGCACACGCCCGTGAGCAGCAGCAGGCGGCCGTTGTCGGCCACGGCGTGGCGTTCGAGCAGGCCCAAAATCAGGCCCGCCGCCAGGCAGCCCAGCAGGTTTACCGCGCCGGTGCCCACCGGCCAGGGCAACGGCCAGCGGCTTTGCACGGCCTGTTGCAGCCCGTAGCGCAGCACCGCGCCCACCCCGCCGCCCAACCCTACCAACCACCAGGCGTTTGTCATGCGGCAAACTTACGGGCCGCCGCGTGTTCTTTGCGCGGCGGCTTCGGCCCTCAAACCAATAACCCAAAACCAAACCCCCATGACCCTGCGCCCCCTCGGCCAATCCGGCCTTTCCATTGCCCCGCTCGTGCTGGGCGGCAACGTATTTGGCTGGACCGCCGACGAAAAAGCGTCCTTCGCCGTGCTCGATGCCTTTGTGGCCGGCGGCGGCAACGCCATCGACACGGCCGATATGTACTCGACCTGGGTGCCGGGCCACGCCGGGGGCGGGCAGTCGGAAACCATCATCGGCAAGTGGCTGAAACGGCGCGGCCGGCGCGACGACGTGCTCATCCTCACCAAAGTGGGCATGGAGCTGGGGCCGGATAAAAAAGGCCTTTCGCAGCCCCGCATCCGCCAGGCCATCGAGGCCTCGCTGCGCCGCCTCGGCACCGACTACGTGGACTTGTACCAGTCGCACAGAGACGACGAGAGCCTGCCCGTGACCGAGCCGCTGGAGATGTACGCACGGCTTGTTGAGGAAGGGAAAATCCGCGCCATCGGGGCCAGCAACTTCGCGCCGGCCCGCCTGCAAGCCGCCCTTGATGCCAGCGCCGCCCAGGGCCTGCCGCGCTACGAGTGCCTGCAACCCGAGTACAACCTCTACCAACGCGCCGATTTCGAGCAGCACCACCTGCCCGTGGTGCAGGCCGCCGGCATCGGCGTCATTCCGTACTTCGGGCTGGCCTCGGGCTTCCTCACCGGCAAGTACCGCACCGCCGCCGACCTGGCCCAGAGCGTACGCGGCGGCAACATCGGCCCGAAATACCTCAACGACAAAGGCCGCGCCCTGCTCGCGGCCATGGACGCCGTGGCTGAAACCCACTCCGCGACACTCTCACAGGTGGCCCTGGCCTGGCTGATGCAGGCCCCCGGCATCACGGCGCCCATTGCCAGCGCCACCAGCGCGGGGCAGCTAACCGAGCTGCTGGGCGCTGCGGCGCTGCGGCTTTCGGCCGACGATGTGTCGGCGCTGCAAGCCGCCGGGGCGATGCCCTGGCGGCAGCAGGTGTATTAAAACGAAAATCAGCCAATTGAAACAAATGGCTCCAACAAGGTGCCAGCAGCCGTGCGGGCCAGGGCTGCTGCCTGCGCCCGAGCGGCCCGCACCAGGAGCCAGACCGGCAGTGCCCAAAGGATGAGTTCGGCGGGGCCGCGCAGCAGGCGGTCGTCGCGCATCAACGCCTCAATGAGCGGAGCCGAGAAGCCGATTTTCCAGAGCGGGCGCTGAAAGTGGGGGACGAAATACGTGGCCGTGATGTAGGCAATCCAACCAAAGCAGGCCGTTTCGAGGGCCACGGCCCACAGCGGTACGCCGGGCGGCCGGACCAGCAAAAGCGGCAGCAGCGCCAGCAGCGGAACGTAGCTGGACACGATGAAAACCGGAAAAAACAGCCGTTGCGAGGCCGTGCGAAACGCCAGCCAGTCGGTCGGCCCCACGGCCAGCCAGGCCGGGTGGTACACCTGCCCTTGCACGCACACCGTACCCATGCCGTAAAACCCAAACGCCACCAACACAACGAGTAGCCAGCGGGCCAGCCGACGCACCCCGCGCAGCCAGGTGTTGAGCAGGGCCAGGGCCAGCCCGGCGTGTAGCCCCGCCGCTAGTAGCACCGCGCCAGTCAGCAGCCGCAGGTGCCGCATGGTGTCGGGGGTAGCGCCGGAAAGGGCCAGTCGGTGGTAAATGGGCACCAACAACAGAAGCATTCCACCCACCGACACCACGGCCAGCCCCAGCGCGGCCCCGCACGCCCAACGCGGCCACCAAGCCGGCCCCACCCGGCCCAGCGCCCCGGCGGCCAGCACCAGCAGCCCCGCCGGCAGGTAGCAAAACGGCACCATGCGGGCATTGATAACAGCCATAAACTCGGGCAAGTGCTGGCGCAGCACCGGCCACCCCGGATAGCCGATGCAGTACGTGAGCACCACAGTGCCAAAATGGTAAAAGCACAGCAAAAAATAAAGCGCTGTCAGCCACGCGGCGAGCGGTGTTTGGCGGGTTGGGGGAGCGGTGCTGGTGTCCATTTGAAGAGGGGTTTTATGCGAAGGATTTCGGGCGGTGGCGGGGGCTGTCAGCTCGCGGTGTTGGCCTTCAGCGCGGCCCGGCGTTGGTTGAGGCCGGGTAGCAGGTAGGGGGCGGTGCTGAACATGAAAAACATGATGGCCGCACCCAGCCCGCGCTTGCCGAAGTTGCGAGTGGTTTGGCCGCGCAGGGCTTCAAGGGCGGGCAGTTCGGCGGGCGTGAGGCGGGCCACGTTGTGGGTGCGAAAAAACTGATTGATGGGCAGTTGGGCCTTCAGGGTGAAGCTGATGTCGGCGGCCAGCAGGCCCAGGCTGATGAGCATCATCCAGACGATGGGGCTTTGCCGCCATGTGTTGGCAAAAATGCCCAGATTGAGCAGGATGACCACGAACCACAGCGGCATGAACACCGACATCCGGCGGCCCATATAGCCGTCCACGATTTGCCAGTAGGTGGCGTAGGTCTGGGTGTCGAAGTGTTGGTCGAAGGGACAAAAAAGATGGAACACGCCCAGCCCCACGTAGGTAGTGGTAAAGAGAATGAGGACGTAGAGGGCGACGGTGCGGGCGATGGCCATTTGATTAGCTGTTAGCGGTTAGCTGATAGTTATTGGCTTTGCCGGTGGCCTTTGCACGGGCGGTGGCTACTTTGATGAAAAGCAAGCCCATGACGGCGTACATGGCCAGAATGACGCTGCCGCGCATCGGGAAATTATTGTGCAGGAACTCGGTGATGAGGGGCAGCGAATAGCCTTTATCCAGCGGCACCTGAATGTGGGGCACAAAATAGGTGGCCGTGATGTAGAACACCCACACGTCGGCGGCCAGCGAGAGCAGCACCAGGCCCTTAGAGAGGCCCGGTGGGCGCAGCCAGATGAGCGGGATTTTGAGCAGGATGGGCAGGAAAGCGGGTATCAGAAAGATGCCCAAAAAGATGCCCAGGCTGCCCGCATGGCGGTAGGGCAGCCAGTCGGCAGCCCCGATGAATGGCCAGTAGGCATAGTCCACCTGGGCCTCGGTGTCGCTGCTGCCGAAGGAATAGAAAAGCAGCGCAAACACGCTAATAAACAGCCAGCGGCCCACCGGCCGGGCCTCCCGCAAATAATGGTTCATCAGCCCCAGCGCCAGCAGCGCGGCCCCGGCGGCAGGCAGCACCAGCAGCCCCAGGCTCCAGGGCAAAAGCTGGCGCTCGATGGCCGCCGTGAAGCCCGTGGCGGGCAGCCCCGCAAACACCGTGGCCGCGATGCCAAACGTGGCCGCCACCGACACCCCGGACAGCCCGGCCGACACCGCCAGCCACCGCTTCGGCAAGCCCGCCGGGGCCTGCCGCCACAGCGCCAGCGCCGCCGCTACCAGCAGCCCGGCCGGCAAATAGACGAAGGGAAGCATACGCCGGTTGAAAGTTTCAAACACCGGCCCCACGTGTTCGTGAATCATCCGAAAGCCCGGATAATTGAAAAAATGCAGCATCAGCACCGCCCCGAAATGGTGGAAGCAGAGGATGAGGTAGGCCAGGAAAAGCCAGGGTGTTTTGGGGGCGGTGTTGGATTCAGGAGGCATAAAAGGAGTGGTTTTAGCTGAGATGTTAGCGGGTTGGCAGGCGTAGGCAGTAGCGTTCAGGCCGTCAGCCCGGCCCGCCGCCGGTTAATTAAGGCCGGGTAGCATAAAGGGCGTGAGGCTCGTCATGAAATACATGGTTTTTTGGCCAATATCGCGCACCCCGAAGTTGTGGTCGGTCTGTTTTCGCATTCGTTCCAACGCTTCGATTTGCTTGGCGGTGAGGCAGTTCATGTCCATTTTTTGATAGTCCTGGTTGATGGGCAACTGCTCGTGGCCGGTGAAGGCCATGTCGGCCACCAGGATGAGCAAGCAGGTCAGAATCATCCAGAAAATGGGGCTTTGCCGCCAGGTATTGGCGAAAATGGCCAGGTTGAGGACCAGCGTGATAAGCCAGGCTCCGCCCACAATGGGCATCCGGCGGCCCATGTAGCCGTCTACGATTTGCCAGTAGGTGGCGTAGGTTTGGGTATCGAAGTGCTGGTCGAAGGGGCAAAACAGGTGAAACACGCCCAGCCCCACGTAAGTCGTGGTTAAAAGGATGAGGACGTAGAGGGCGACGGTGCGGACGATGGCCATGATTTGGGTGGTTGGTTTTTGGGCGAGTAGGCTCAGCCCACCAGTTCAGCCACTCGGACTTCTTGGCGGCGGGCGGCAACTCGCAGAAACAGCCCGGCCATTAGAAAATCCATCGCCAGAATCACGCTGCCGCGCAACAGGAAATTATTGCGCAGCAACTCTTCGATGAGCGGCCGCGAAAACCCCTTGTCCAGCGGCAGCTGTAGCTTGGGCACGAAGTAGGTGGCCGTGATGAAAAACATCCACGCATCGGCGGCCAACGACAGCAGCACCAGGCCCTTCGGCAACCCCGCCGGCCGCCGCCAGATGAGCGGGATTTTGAGCAGCAGGGGCAGGAATCCCGGCAGCAGAAACACGCCCGCGAAAACAGCCATACTGCCCGACAGACGGAAGGGCAGCCAGTCGGTCGGGCTGATGGCAGGCAAGAGGAAGTAGTCCACGTTACCGTCGATGTCGCCGGTGCCGGCGGAGTAGAACAGCAGCGCAAACACGAGGATAAACAGCCAGCGGCCCACCGGCCGGGCCTCGCACAAGTACTGGTTCAGCAGCCCCAAAGCCAGCAGCGCGGCCCCGGCGGCAGGCAGCACCAGCAGCCCCAGGCTCCACGGCAAAAGCTGACTCTCGATGGCCGCCGTGAAGCCCGTGACGGGCAGCCCGGCAAACACGGTGGCCGCAATGCCAAACGTGGCCGCCACCGACACCCCGCATAGCCCCGCCGACACCGCCAGCCACTGCTTCGGCAAGCCCGCCGGGGCCTGCCGCCACAGCGCCAGCGCCGCCAGCAGCAACAGCCCGGCCGGTAGATAGACAAAGGGAATCATGCGCCGGTTGAAGGTTTCAAACACTGGCCCCACGTGTTCGTGAATCATCCGAAAGCCCGGATAATTGAAACAATGCAGCATCAGCACCGCCCCGAAATGGTGGAAGCAGAGGATGAGGTAGGTCAGAAAAAGCCAAGGGGTTTGGGGAGCTTGGTTGGAGGGCATGGGAGTTGAATGTTTCATTCGGGGCTAATGCCTGAAATACCACTTGGCAGCCACCTCGTAAACTGATTTATTACGGTAGGTTAGCTGGCCCAGGGGCCTGATAAATTCGTCGCGAATTGAAATGCGAAAAACTGGGAAAAACCGGGTCGCGTCGCTGTTCCCTCGCAATGCACTTCGCGACGGGCATAATCCAGAGCAGTTTCCAGATTGGTGTACGTGGGCCTTGTACCGCGAAGCTCCTACCCAATCGTGTACACTGACCCGGAAACTGCTCTAACAGGAATGAACTTCTGGGAAGTACTTTGAAGCGGTACTTTGGGGTGCATCTTCGGCTGCTTCCAGCAGTCGTTAACAGGCTGTTCGGCCGTTACTCCACCGCTAGGTGCTGGGCGCGGCCCACGCCGCGCAGCACGTACTGGCCCGGTGGCAGCCCGTACAAGTCCAAACGTGCGTCGGTTGTGCCAATGGCCGGAATAGCAAAGCGGCGCACCACACGGCCCAGATTATCCAGCAGCAGCAGCGGCCCAACTTCGGCCCCGGCGGTTAGGTGTACGGTGGCCGTGCCGTGGGCTGGGTTGGGCCATAGGCTGAGGGCCGGGCGGGCGGCAACGGCGGGCGTGGCGGCCAGCAGGGTGTTGTCGAGCCAAGTCACTATGAAAGGGTGAATATTGCCGGGCACGGTTTGGACCTGGCTGCCGAAGGTGGCGACGGTCGTGGGGGGCGTAACCGTGTTGTCGAGACCAAAGAGCGTCCCGACCAAGTAGCCGCGCCCGGCGCCGAGCACTATCCCGTTAGCCACGTCCGAATTGATGGTGGCGTTGCCGTTCACGCCGCCGCCCTGCTGCGCCCAGGCCCACGCGCCGCTGGCCCCGGTATCGGTGCATTTGGCCAGGTAAACGGCCGAGGCCTGGACGGTGGGCTGACTGGGGTTGGTGAGCACCGTGGGGCCAAACGTGGCCGCCGGCCCGGCGAAGCTCCCGCCCACATACACGCTGTTGCCGCTGGCGGCCAGGCCGCCCACCATGTCGCTCTTGGCGCTGCCCGCCGCCAGCCCCCATTGGAAACTGCCGCTGCTGCCCGCGTCGGTGAGCTTAGCCACGAACACATTGAGGTCGCCACCCGTGAAGGGGACGGTGGGCAGGCTGCTGCTCCCGAAGGTGGCATCGCCCGTGTAGCGGCCGGCGACGTAAACGCTGGTGCCGCTCAGGGCCAGGGCATTGGGTTGCACATTAGACAAAGCCGTGCTGCCGGCCCGCGTCACCCAGTTGAAGGTGCCCGCCGGGCCGTTGTCGGTGAGCCGGGCCACGAACGCATTGGGATTGAACGTGCCGATGGCCGGGGCGCTCGCCCCGCCGAAGGTGGCGGTCGGGCTGTTGGTGAAGCCTGTCAGGTAAACCGTGTTACCGCGCACGGCCACCGCCGTGGCCTGGTCGTTGTAAAGCCCTCCTGCCGCTTGCGCCCAATTCACGCTGCCACTGGTGCCGGCATCGATGAGCTTGGCCAGGTAGATTTCGCCATTGCCAGCGTTGCCGCTATTGGTGAGCATCGTGCCGCCCACGGCAAAGGTGGCACCCGCGAAATACCCCGCCGCGTACACCCCACCGCTACTCGCGCCAAGCGTGTGCAGGTCGAAGGCAGTGGCTGCCGCTGTTTGCGTGAAGCTAAGGCGCGTGGCCCAGCCAAAACTGGCCGACGCGCCAGCATCGGCGATTTTCGCCACGAACGAGTTACTGGTGAAGTACGCCGACCCGCCGTTGGGCAGTACCGTAGTTCCAAACGTCGCCGTGGCCCCGCTGTACAAGCCGCCGACATAGACGCTGTTGCCTTGCACGGCCAGGCTGCTGGGGCGGATGTACGAGTTGTCGAGGTCGTTGCTGCCGGCCCCGCCGCCGCTGCGCACCACCCACACGAAGCCGCTGGCCGGGTTCCACTTCGCCACGTAGGTATCGGTTTGGGGCAGGTTGAAACTGGTGCTGCCGAAGGTGCTGGTGCCCCGCGTCATTCCCATAATATAGATATTGCCGCTCCCATCTTGGGCCGGGGCCGAGGCGATGATGGACGGTGCGCCCGTGGCCGAGGAAAGCGGCAGCGCCAACTGGCTCCAGCCGGGGGCCTGGGCAGTAGCCCGTCCCCACATCAGCAACAAGAAAATAAACAAGGCAAGCCGCCCGTCGGACAAGATGGAAACGTGTTTCATAATTGGGAACGAAGCAAAATTAGTGTGATAATCAAGCTATTTGACAACACTAGCCCCCCTGCGGACCAAGCGGCAAATAACCCGACAAAGGTCCCGGCTCTGGGTGGGCATCACAATCCGGGGTAGTACGCATTTTTACCTTCCGTGCTGGTACGGATAGCCGCCCGGTGCCCCGGTAGTCGCCTAGGTTCGGGCTCGGATGACTGAAAAATGCCGCATCAGCCCCGCAGTGGCAGTAGCAGTCGATGAGCCCTGCTATTGGCATATCAGTATTTAGGCGCAGAGTTGAGGTTCATGCAGCGTTAATTTTAGCGACGATGTTGTGGGACTGACAGGCGCGGGCAGCAGTGTTCAAGTTGTCCGTCCCGCCCGCCGCCGGTTGAGGCCGGGCAGCAGAAAGGGCGTGAAGCTCATCATGAAATACATGGCTTTCTGGCCGATATCGCGCACCCCGAAGTTGTGGTCAGTCTGCTTGCGCATCTGTTCCAATGCCTCGATTTGCTTGGCGGTGAGGTGATTCATGTCCATTTTCTGATAGTCCTGATTGATGGGCAGCTGCTCATGGCCGGTGAAGGCCATGTCGGCCACCAGGATGAGCAAACAGGTCAGTATCATCCAGAAAATCGGGCTTTGCCGCCAGGTATTGGCAAAAACGGTCAGGTTGAGCACCAGCGTGAAGAGCCAGGCCCCGCCCACGATGGGCATCCGGCGGCCCATGTAGCCGTCCACTATCTGAAAGTATTTGGCGTAGGTGACGGTATCAAAGTGCTGGTCGAAGGGGCAAATGAGGAAGAAGAAGCTCAGGCCCACGTAGAACGTGGTGAACAGAACGAGGACGTAGAGAGCGACGGTGCGAACCACGGCCATCGGGGAAGGACGATTGGTCATTTTGGCTTTTTTCAAGTTTGAGGAAAATTAGATACGATTATAGCTACTCTACCACCAGCCGCTGTCCGCCCGCGCCCGCCCCGCGCAGCGCGTACAGCCCGGCGGGCAGGCTGCGTAGGTCGAGCGTGGTTTCGGGGGCGGCAGGCGCGGGGTAGCGGCGCACCGCGCGGCCCAACGCATCGAGCAATGTCAGCGGCTGGCCGATGGCCCCGGCGGGCAGGCGCAGGGTGGCCGCGCCGTGGGTGGGGTTGGGGAAAAGCTCGGCCAGCGGCGCGGGCGCGGCGGCGGCGGCGGCCAGGGCCGGGTCGAGGAGCGCGGCCAGGAAGTAGCCGACGTTGGGCGGGGCCACGGGGTTGGTGAGCGTAAGCGGGGCAAACGGCACCGTGGCCCCGTTGGTGAAGCCCGTCACTTCGACCCGGCCGCCGCGCACGGCCACGTCGCTGGCTTGCTCGGAGCTGCCGATGCCGCCTGCGCTTTTGGCCCAGGCAAAGGTGGCGGCGCTGCCGGTGTCGGTGAGGCGGGCCACGAAGAGGTCGGCCTTGTTCGGGTTCGGGTCATTGGTGGCGAGGGTAGTGGAGCCAAAGGCCACCGGGGCACCCTGGAAATAGCCCGCCACGTACACCCCGTTGCCCTGCACGGCCATGGTTGCGGGCCGCACAAAGCTGGTGGTGGAGCCGCTGGCGCGGGTGGCCCAGTCGAAGGTGCCCGCCGGGCCGGTATCGGTCAGCCGGGCCACAAACAGCGCCACGGCGTTGCCAGCGGGGGCGGGCAGCGTGGTGCTGCCCAGGGTGGCCTGCCCCGTGTAGGTGCCCGCCAGGTAAAGATGCGAACCGCTGATAACCAACGGGACGTAGGTGTAAACGTTGGTGTTGGTCGAGCCGGGTAGCTGGCTGCGGGCGGCAGTCAGCCAGTCGAATGTCGTGCCGGAGCCGGTGTCGGTGAGGCGCACCACGGCCAGGCAGGGGGCCACCGGGCCGGGGCTGCCAAAAACACTCGCAGCCGGGTAATACACGTTCAGGGCGACGTAAAGCGCGGTGCCCGCCACTGCCAGGCCCCCGATTGCGTCCACGCTGCTGCCCGCCGTGCCCCGTGCCCACCCGAATTGGGCCGACGTGCCCGCGTCCACGATTTTGGCCACGAAGGGGGTGTAGCTCCCGCCAGCCGTCAGCACGATGCTGCCAAAGGTGGCCGCGTTCGGCAGCGGCCCGTTGCACCCGCCCCCCACGTACACGTTGGCCCCGCTCACGGCCAGCGCCCGCGTCTCGACCACGTAACCGCCAATGCTCAACGCCCAGGCAAAGCTGGCCGAGGTACCGGCATCCACGATTTTGGCCACAAATGCGTTGGATGTATTCGCCGTGCCCGCCGCGTTGGAGTTCGTCAGCGTGATGGGTCCGAAAGTGGCCGTAGGACTGGTAAAATCCCCGCTGATGAAGACGTTACCCGCGCTCACCGCCACGTTCGCAACCCCCGCGTAGCCGCCCGCCTGCACGGCCCAGGCGTAGGTGCCGCTGGCCGCCAGCCACTTCGCCACGTAAAACGCCGGGCCGGGGTTGGTCAGGGTGAAACTGCCCAGCGTCACGCTGCCCGTGAAGCTGCCCGTGGCGTAGCGGTTGCCGGCCGCATCGGGGGCCGAGAGGGCGGGCGTGGCCTGCACGGCGGCCCAGGCGGGCGCTTGGGCGCGGGCGGAAATGGTGGCCAGGAACAAGGCGAGGAGAAGGATTTTTTTCATGGTTGAAGGGGTGTTGGGTTTTGGCTGTCGGGGCGTTTCACGGGGAGCGAGGCAAGCCGCAAGCCGCTCAATGGCGCACAACGGGCCCCGCCGCCCCGGCCCCGATGCCCCGGCTCGCGGGCAGGCCGAAGGCGCTCGGGTGCAGGTAGCGGCCCCGATTTTCGGGTTCCTTGGGGGCGGCCACGGGGATGCGGTTTTCGTTGGCCCAGGCATCGTGGCGGGTGCCCGTCAGCAGCCAGCTCACCTGCCCGCCGGGCGGGCCACCGGCCACGCGGAAGGCGTTGCCGCGCACTCCTTCGGCCACGTAGAGGCCGGGGCCGGGTGCCCCGACGGCCGTGAGCTGGTAGGTAAAATCTTGGTTCAGGGCCTCAAACCAGGCGGGCAGCGCCACGGTGGCCGCGCCCGTGGCATCGAGCGTGGCGGTGCCGGTGTAGAGGTTGAGCATCGCCGGGCTTTCGACGAAGGAGTGGTAGAGGTACTGGTTTTCGGGGTCGAGCGGGTGGTCTATTTTGAACGAGCCGCCGCCCTTGCTCAGGGTGCCGCTCACGGCCAGGTTGCCGCCGCTCACGCTGGCGTTGCCGGTTATCAGCACCTCGCCGTTGAAGCGTCCGGCCAGGGTGCTGACCCCCAGCCCTTCGCCAAACACGGCCGCGCCGCCCTGCCCGGCGGGCACCGAAAACCGGCCGCCGTAGCTGTTGCCGCCGTAGGCCGCGCCCAGCACCCCCACGCCGCCAAACTGGTTGGCCTCGCCCTGCACGCCGGTGCCGTTGTCGCTCACGCCCCGCACCCCCACGCCCAAGGCGGCCGTGGCCGTGCCCCGCACCCCGGTGCCGCCCACGGTGCTGCCCAGCACCCCGGTGGCGGTGGCGGCCGTGCTGGTGTTGAGGCCCACCACGGCCCCGCTGCCGGCCGTGGGGTTGCGGGCCGTGCCGTACACGGCCACGTCGTTGGCCGACCTACCGTACACCCCCACGCTGCTGTTGGACATCCCATACACCCCGCTGCCGCTGCCCGACGTGCCATACACCCCGGCGCCGCTGCTGCTCAGGCCGTTCACCCCGCGCCCGTCGGTGGCCTCGCCGCTCACGCCCCAGCCCCCGGCCGCCGAGGCCACGCCGCGCACCGCGTAGCCGCCCAGGGTTTCGGCCCGCACGGCCACGGCCGTGACGCTGGCACTCAGGTTTTGGGCCAGCACGGCCCCGGCCGTGTCGCTGCCGTTGGTGGTGCTGGCCTGCACGGCCACGCCGCTGCCGCTGCTGGCATACACGGCCGTGCCCGTGGTGGCTCCTGCGCTTACGCCCCGGCCCGTGGTGGCCGTGCCCGCCAGGCCGATGCCGCTGCCCGTGGCCTGCCCCAGCACCCCGTAGCCGTTGCTGGTGGTGCCGAGCAGGGCCACGGCGTTGGCGGCAGCGTTGGCGTTGAGGCCCACCACGGCGGCCTTGGTGGGGTCGTTGGTGCTGGTGTAGGCGTACAGGGCCGAGTTGGTGGTGGACGTGGCCGACACCCCGTAGCCGCTGCCGCTGCTGCCGTACACGCCCGTGCCGCTGGTGCTGAAGCCAATCACGCCGTAGCTGTCGGTGCCCGTGCCCTGCACCCCGAAGCCGCCGCTGCCCGTGGCCCGGCCCACCACACCGTAGCCGCCCTGGGTTTCGCCGTACACGCCCGTGGCCGCCGAGCCAGCGTTGGTGTTGAGGCCCACCACGCCCCCGCTGTTCGAGAGGTTGCTGGCCGAGCGGCCCACCACGCCCGCCCCCGCCCCGGCGTTGGTCACGGCGAAGGCGGTGCCGGCCAGGTTCGCGGTGCCCGCGTAGGGCAGCGTGAAGCTGCCGGTGGCGGCCGTGTACTGCACCGAGTTGTCGGCGAAGCGCAGGCCCACCGCGCCGGGGGTGCCGCTGAGCTGCACGGTGCCGTTCACGTCGAGGGTGGCCTGCGGGGCGCTGGTGCCGATGCCCACGCGCACGGCATTGGCCCCGGTGCCGCCCAGCACCAGGCTATTGCTCTGGCTGACAAGCGCCCCGGAACCCAGCGCCGTGGCGTTGGAGAGGGCCGCGCCGCCCGTCGCGTCGGCCTGCGCCCCCACGAAGGTGTTGCTGCTGCCCGTGTTGCCGAAGCCCGCCTGCACCCCCAGGGCCACGTTGTAGCCGCCGGTGGTGCCGGCGTAGCCGGTGCCGTAGCCCACATAGGTGTTGGCCCCGCCGGTGGTGGTGCCATACCCCGCCAAGAAGCCCTCAAAGTGGTTCGGAAACGTGGCTTGGTTGGCGTTGTACCCGGCCTGGTAGCCAATAAAATGGTTCTGGTCGCTGCCCGTGGTGCCGCCCGTGTTGAGGCGGCCCGCCTGCAAGCCCACGAACATATTTTGCCGCCCCGTGGTGGTGCGCTGCCCGGCCTGGTAGCCGTCGAGGTGGTTTTCGATGCTCGTCAGCACCTGGCCCGCCTGATAGCCCACGAGGTGGTTGGTGGCCCCCGGCGCGCCGCTGCCCGCCTGGTAGCCCAGCAGCAGGTTGTGGCCGGCCGTGTTCTGGCCCAGGTTCAGGCCGCCATCGGCCCGCAGGCCCAACCCCACGGCGGTGCCCACGCTGGCCCCGCTGCCCACCAGGGCGTTGGCTTGCAGGTCAAGGCTTTGGGTGGCGGTGTGGTTGCCGAGGTTGTCGCCAGCAGGCGCGGGGTTGATGAACACCCAGGTTCCCAGCACCGTACCGCCGAAGTACCAGAAGCCTTCGGGCGCGTCGGTCTGGTACACCATCAGCCCCTGCGGCGGGCTGGCAATGGCCGCCCGCTGGGCCGCCGAGAGGCGTGGAATGAGCACACCCCGGTCGGTGGCGCTGATGTCGAGGGCCGCGCCGGCGGCGGGCGCAGCCGTGCCGATGCCCACGGACTGGGCGCGG
>JANYFQ010000671.1 GCA_025362615.1 Hymenobacter sp.
GCTGTAATGTGTTCCGCAACCGCTGTAATGTGTTCCGCAACCGCTGTAATGTGTTCCGCAACCGCTGTAATGTGTTCCGCAACCGCTGCAACGTCATCCGCAACCGCTGCAATGTCATCCGCAACCGCTGCAACGTCATCCGTAACCGCTGTAACGTCATTCAAAACCGCTGCAATGTCATCTGCAACCGCTGTAACGTCATCCGCAACCGCTGCAACGCATTCCGAAATCGCTGCAACGACTGCCGCAACCGCTGCAACGGCTGCCGGCTGTACCTTCGTTGGCATGGAACCCGCCCCCGACCCCACCGACCTGAGCCTGGCGCTGGCCGACCGCCTGGCGCGGGCCGCAGCCCCGCCCCCGCCGCCCGCCCGCGACGCGGCCAGCATCCGCGCCCGGCTCGATGCCGGGCTGCGCCACGCCTACGGGCAGCGCAACCCGCGCCGACGGCACCAACTAGTGGCGCTAATGTTCAACTTTTTGACCCTGGAAACCCAAACCAGCACCGCGCCCGCCCTCCGGGCCCAAACCGGCCTCTCGGCCAGCGGCCTCAACGAGGTGTGGCGGGCCTTGCGCGAAACCGGCCTCGTGGCCGTGCTCCAACGCCAGCAGAACCTGCGCCACTACGGCCTGACGGCCTTCGGCGGCACCTGGCTGCTGGCCATGAGCCGGGGCGAACCCCTGCCCACGCCCCTGCCCACGGCCTATGGCGGCGGCGGCCCGGCCACCGGCCCGCCCCAACCTTTGCGCCCATGAACCTGACCGGCCCCCAGCGGCAGCTCCAATACTTTTTCTTCGGCCAGCACTTCTCCGACGGCCTGCGCACCACCGTGGCCGTGCTGCTGCCGGCGCTCGTCGGCGCGCAAACCGGCTGGTTTGCCCAGGGCCTGCTGGCCAGCACCGGGGCCTTGTGCCTGAGCTTCGCCGACCTGCCCGGCCCCGCCCGGCACCGCCGCAGCGGGCTGCTGGCGGCCCTGGCGCTGGTGGGGGCCACGGCCGTGGGCACGGGGTTGCTGGTGCCGTCGCCGTGGGCGCTGGGGCTTGAGATTGCGGGGTTGAGCTTCGGGCTGACCATGCTGCTTGTGTGGGGCGCCCGCGCCGGGGCCGTGGGCACGGCCGCCCTGCTGAGCACGGTGCTGCTGCTGGCCCACCCGCCGGCCCCGGCCGAAATCCTGCCCCACGCCGCCCTACTGCTGGCCGGCGGGGCCTGGTACACGGCCCTGGCCCTGCTCCTGAACCGGGTGCTGCCCTACCGCGCCGCCCAGCAAACCCTGGGCGAAAGCCTGCACGCACTGGCCGATTTCCTGCGCCTCAAAGCCGAATTCTACGACCTGGCCACCGACCTGCCCGCCGACTTCCGCCGCCTCGTGGCCCAGCAGGCGCGGGTGAGCGAGGCCCAGGAGGCCGGCCGCGAGCTGCTCTTTCGGACCCAGCAAATTGTGTCCGAAACCACGCCCACCGGCCGCCGCCTGGTGCTGGCCTTTGTGGAAGGGGTCGATTTGTACGAGCACGTCTCGGCTTCTTCCTTCGATTACGCCCAGCTCCGCGCCACGTTTGGGGGCACCACCGGGGTGCTGGCCGAAATCGGGGCCTGCCTCGTCGGCCTCGCCGACGAAGTGGATGCCCTGGGGGCTGCCATCCTCGCCAGCCGCCCGCCGCCCGCCGCCGCACCCGCCGCCCGCACCGCCGCCCTGGCCGCCGTGCAAGCCGCCATCGCCGCCCTCGAAGCCGACGTGGCGTGGGCCGGCAAAACCCGGCCGCTCCGCAAAATCTTCGTCAACCTGCGCGACATTCACCTGCACACCGGGCGCTTGCGGCGGTATTTTGAGGGGAGAACCAACCCCGCTACGTTCCAGGAAAGGGTGTCAGGTGTTAGGTGTTGGGTGTTGGGTATTGGGTATTGGGTGTTAGGTCTTGAGGGATTGAGAACCAAGCGCGTGAAGGCCCAACACCTAACACCTAACACCCAAAACCCAACACCTAACACCCAACAC
Source organism: Hymenobacter sp. (assembly GCA_025362615.1). Classification (GTDB taxonomy): domain Bacteria; phylum Bacteroidota; class Bacteroidia; order Cytophagales; family Hymenobacteraceae; genus Hymenobacter. The sequence continues at coordinate 1,995 of JANYFQ010000671.1, forward strand.
CCAATACCTGACACCCAACACCCAACACCTAAAACCAAAAACGTAACACCCCCAGAACCCCCAGATGCAAACATTGCCTCCCTCGGCCCGGCCGGGCACGCGCAGTTCGTGGCTTCTACGGCGCTGCACTGGGCGGCTTTTCCGCAAAACCTGACGCTGCAATCGGCCATCTTCCGGCACGCCGTGCGGATGCTGCTGGCCTGCGTGTTTGCCTACGGGCTGGGCGAAACCGTGTGGCGCGGCACCCACAGCTACTGGGTGTTGCTGACGGTGGCCGTCATGCTCAAGCCCGGTTTCAGCCTCACCAAAGCCCGCAACCTGGGCCGCGTCGGCGGCACACTGGCCGGCGGGCTGCTGGGCGGCGGGCTGCTGGCGCTCATTCACCAGCCCGAAATTCGCTTCGGCATCCTGGTGGTGTTCATGCTGCTGGCCTACACGTTTCAGCGGGCCCGCTACGGGGTGTCGGTGGTGTTTTTGACGGCGTACTTGCTCATTCTGTTTAGCTTTTTGGGGCTGAACTATGTGGGCGTGGTGCAGGAGCGGATTATCGACACCCTGCTGGGCTGCGCCATTGCCTTTGCGGCCAGCTACTTCCTGTTTCCGCGCTGGGAATCGGACCAGCTCCGGCCCCCGCTCGTGGCCGCCCTGCGCACCAACCAAGCCTACCTCGCCCAGCTCGCCGAGCGCCTCGCCGGCCGGCCCGTGCCCGCGCTGGCCTACCGCCTGCGCCGCAAGGAGGTGTACGTGGCCGCCGCCAACCTGCAAGCCGCCTTCCAGCGGATGCTGGCCGAGCCCAAAAGCAAGCAGCACCACGCCGCCCAAACCCACGATTTTGTGGTGCTCAACCACGTCCTTTCGGCCCAGATTGCCGCCCTCAGCCAGGGCCTGCCGCTGGCCCCGGCCGGGGCCGCCGGGCCGCCCGCCCCCCCCCAAACCCCGGCGACGGCAGCGCCCGCCCTCGCCCCCGAAGCCCGCCGCGCCCTGCGCAGCGCCCAGGCCGCCCTGGCCCGCGCCCTGCTGGCCCTGGCCCCCGACGCCGCCCCGCCCGAAACGCCACCCGCCCCCGCCGCCCCCACCCTTCCCGCCGACCCCGCCCTGGCCGAACAGCTCGCCTACCTCCAAAAAGTAAGTACCGATTTGGCGCGGGTGAGCGAAGCATTGGCGGCGGGAAATTAGGCCCGTGCCCAACCCGGAAAATATTCGCCGGATTTTCAAATTCCGTGTAAGGACCGCCGCCGCCGCGCGTCGTCCCCGGCAGGGAGCCGCGTCGGCGCCTGCTCCTGCTATTTCCCCAGCCCCCGCATCATGGCTTATTTGAAAACGGTTTTTTCGTCGCGCCGCTGGCACCCGGCCGCTTTGCTGACCCTGTTGCTGGCGTTGCAGGTTGCGGGCGCGGCAGCCCAGGCCGTGCCCCGCGCCGTGCTGGTCGAGCATTTTACCAACACGGTGTGCAGCGTGTGCGCCAGCCGCAACCCCGGCTTCTACGCCAACCTGCGGCAGCAAACCCCGCCGCCGTTGCACGTAGCCTACCACCCCAGCTCGCCGTACCGCGCCTGCCAGTTCAGCCAGCAAAACCTGCCCGAAAACGACGCCCGCACCAACTTCTACGGCGTGTACGGCAGCACCCCGCGCCTCGTGCTGAACGGTGCCGTTGTTCCTGCCGGGCAGAACTACGCGGCGGCGGCCCTCTTTGCGCCCTACCAAAACCAGTCGTCGCCCTTCGCCGTGTCGGCCGCGTTGCAAGCCGTCGGGGCCGATTCCATCGCCGTGGTGGTGCAGGTCGAAACCCGTGCTGCCCACGCCTACGCCACGCTGCAACTGTACCTGCCGTTGGTGCAGGACACCGTTTTTTACGCTGCCCCCAACGGCGAGCAGCGGCACTACGACGTGTTTCGCAAGTCATTCAGCGGCCCGCAGCCGCTGGTTTTTGCGCCCGCTGCGGCCGTGGGCGGCCGGGCCACGGTCCGCCGCGTCGTGTTCAAAAACCCCACCTGGACGGCCGGGCGGCTCTACGCCCTGGCCATTGTGCAGGATGCCAACCGGCAGGTGGTGCAGGCCGGGGCTTCGCCGCATTTCGGCAGTGCTGCCCCGCTCGCCGCCGCCCCGGCCGCCGCCGCCGAAGCCCCGCGCTGCTACCCCAACCCCGCCGCGGAAACGTGTTTTCTGGCCCCGGCCCCGCAAGCACCCATCACCGGCTGGCAATTGCAAAACCTGCTTGGCCAAACGGTTGCCGCCGCCGCAAGCGTGGCCCCCGGCCTCGTCGCCATCGACGTGCGCGGCCTGGCCCCCGGCCCGTACCTGCTACGGGTGCAAACCACCACCGGCCGCAAGTATGTATTGAAGCTGGCGAGGGAATAGGCGGGCGGTGGGCCTGCGTCAGTCGTAAAATTTGTGTTTTCAGCCAACGACTCGATTATAAAGACCGACAGCTGGCCGCTAGCCGCCAGCGGCTGGCCACAGTTTAGCGCGTAGCGCGTAACTGTG
>JANYFQ010000706.1 GCA_025362615.1 Hymenobacter sp.
CGGGCGGGCGGCAAAAAAAGCCGCCCGCCCGCACCGCCTGCGGCCGAAACCAACTGCTCAAACTACCTCCACAAAAAAACGGCCCCGCCAAACCTGGCGGGGCCGTTTTTGTACGCGCTTTGCGGGCGGGTTATTCCACCACCACGCGCTTCGTGACCTGGGTGCTACCGGCGGCGATGCGCAGCGAGTAGATGCCGGGGGCCAGGGCCGACACGTCGAACTGGGCGGCGGCTCCGGCGGCGGTCATGGCCACGGTGCGTTCGCTCACGCGCTGGCCCAGTTGGTTGAGCACCGTGATTTTGGCCGACGTGCCCAACTCGGCGGGCAGCAGCAGCGTGAAGCTGCCGTGGGCCGGGTTGGGGAAGAGCTGCACCTGGTCGGCGAGGTTGGTGGCTTTGTTGGCCAGCGGGCCGGCCAAGCCAAAGTACAGGCTGAAGCGGCCCGGCAGCGCCGTGGTGCTGGCCCGGAACGAGTAGCTGCTTTGCTGGGCCAGGTTGATGCGGGCCCCGGTCAGGTTGTCGAGCAGCAGCACTTGCGTACCGGTGCCGAAATTGGCGAGGCTGACGGCGCTGAGCGTGTACGTGCCCACGGCGGGCACCCGCACGTTGAGCGGCACCGTGCGGGTGCCAACCAGCGGGGCCAGGCCGTTTATCATCAGCTCTTCGTTGCCGGCCACGCTGCCCACGCTCAAGCCCGAGGTGTTGGGCAGCTTGTAGGCATCGAAGGCACCATCGAAGGCTGCCGTTGCGCCCTGCTCAAAATACACGTAGGCATCGTCGGCGAGGGGCGTGCTGCCTTGCAGCTGCACTTGCACCAGCGGGCGGCTATCGGCCGTGCCCCGGTTGAAGCTCGGGGCGGTGGCAAACGTCGTGACGCGGGCCGCGTCGGTCAGCCCGAAGCTGCCGGTGGTTTGCCCGGCGCTCACGCGGGTGAAGAAGCCCTGCATGGCCGATACCAGCGGGTTGCCCACGTTGTTCACGTAGCTGCGGTACTGGCCGATGTAAGGGCCGGTGCTCTGGAAGGTGTAGATGGCGTTGTCCACGTTGGTGCGGACGACGCCGCCGGGCAGGCTGAAATTAACGGGGCTGGGGTAGGGGTTGCCCAGTAGCTGCCAGCCGCTCTGCGCCTGCGCCCCACGGGCCAGGTTGCTGCGGCTCTGCGGGCCGGTGTTGAGGGTGCCGCGCACGTCCACCACGGGAGCGGAGCTGATGTTCAGAGCGTAGCCAGTGAGCACGCCCATGAGGTCGCTGGCCTGGGGCACCACAAAGCCCTGGTTGAAGGCCGACAGGTTGTTGGCCGGCAGCGTCACGCGGCCCTGGTCGTAGGCAAACACGTTGGGGAAGGGCATCACGCTGTTGTCCACCGGGGCCGCGTTGTAGGCCTGGTTGTACTCGGCCGTGAAGCCGGCCGTCGTCGTCAGGTCGCTGAGCGTGGTGCTGGCCACCGGCGAGGAGTAGTGGCGGTAGCCCACCCCGGCGTTGAAGAACGGGTCGATGGCGCGTTGCATCACGGCGGGGCCGTTCACGAAGCCGTTGGTGTTCACGACGAGGGCCGTGCCCTGGGTGGGCGTCGAGCGCAGGGTAAGCACGTTGGCGTTGCTCGTATTGAGGTTGCCGCTGGTGAGGCGCACGACCTGCGCCACGGTCACGCCGCCGTTGGTGAGGGTCACGCCGGCGGCGTTGTTCACCGTCAGGTTGTGTACGGTGGGGGGCAGGCCCGGACCGGTGACCTGGGATTCGCTGCCGATGAACTCGTAAGTAGCCAACGATGCGTAGCTCCGTGCCCCTGCGAGTTGAATGCCGCCCGTGGCACCCGTGGCGGCAATGCCGGCGGGGTTGCAGATGCGGAGCGTCGAACCCGCCTGCATCAAGAAGCTACCCGGCCCGGTGATGGCCTGGCAGCTCGTGGCCAGTACGCCCTGGGTGCTGAGTACGCCGCCCGTTTGCAGGGTCAGTACGCCGTTGATGCGGACCGGGCCGTTGAACGATGCCACGCCGGTGCTGGTGATGGTGACGTTGTTGTACGTGCCGGCATCGACACCGGTGGGCGTGCTCACCGTCAGGTCGGGGATGACGACGGTGTTGGTCGGGCCGCTGGCCGAACCCGTGCCGCTCCACGGTGTTTGCACGAACGGGAAGCTGGCCCGGAAGGTGGTGTCGTTGGTTTCCACGCCGCTCGTGAACCCGAGCTTGGCCCCGAGGCGGCCCGTGACGGGCGAGGCGCTGGCGGTGGTGTAGTCGTCTTCCCAGAGGCCAATGGCCGAGAGCACGAGGCCGCCGGCAGCTTTCAGCTCAATCTGGTCCACGGCATCCTCCAGGCGGCGGCCGTTGGGGAAGCCGTCCATGTTGGGGATGAATTCCAGGTTCGGGTTCGTGTTGTAGGGTGCCACCGTCAGGCCCAGCACGGCGGCGGCCAGCAGGCCCTGATTGCTGAATTGGGCCGAGCCGCGCGGCGTGGCGGGCACGGCCATGTTCAGGCGCAGCATATCGCCGCCCACGTTGGTGGCTCCCGGAAAAGAGAAGTACAGGAAGTTGTTGATGAACGGCTTGCCCGCTGCCAGCGGGTTGCCCACGGGCTTGCCGGTGGCCAGCTGGTAGGGCGGCAGGTTGGGTACGCCGGTGTGGAAGATGGGCTTGATATCGACCGAGCGGGGCTTGCCCGCCACCAGCAAATACTCGCCGAAGCCGCCGTCGGCGATGGGGGCCAGCGCCGTGCCGGCCACCGCGCTGCTGCCGGCCAGCCCCGAAAGGCCCGCCGCCTGGTTGCGAAAGTCAAACCCCGCCGCCGGCAAGCCGGGGAACCCGGCCAGCGACTTGGTTTGGATGCGGAGCGCATTAAGCGCCGGCACGACCTCGCCAAAAAAGGTCTGGCCGTTGGTTTGGGCCACGGCCGGGGCCACCGCCACGTTGTCGGCCATATACAGGCCCACTTCGGGGTTCGAGAGGTAGTCGTCGGTGATGGCGGCCTCGGCGTAGGGCGAGGCGGCGTTCCAGGCATCTTTGCCGCCAATGGGGTTGATGACCTCGTTGGTGAGCGGCATTCCCAGGCGCGACACCTGCACCCAGGCCCCGCTGGCGGCCTGGCCGGCCCCGGCGCTGAAGGTTTGCATCATCGGGCGGCTGGCCGAGGCCCACACGCCAATCACGTAATTGTCGTCCAGAATGCCGCCGGCGGCGGGAATGCCCTGCCCGGTTTTCTGCAGGGTCGTAACCGGAATCCGCAGCGCGATGCTGTGCGTGTTCTTGCGCGAGAGGCCATCGGTGGCCCCGGTGGGGCGCAAGCCGGCAAGGTCGAAAATCGCGCCCAGGTCGGCGAAGAAGGGGTCGTCGGAAGGGCCGCAGAAAATTTCCTCGCCGCCGCTGCCCGTGGCGGGCGTGATGGCGCTGGTCCGCAGCGACTCGTAGGGCGCGGCCCCCAGGTTCAGGCCCGCGCCGCCGTTGATGGAGCGCGGCCCGATGTTGTTGGGCGGCACCACGCCGTTGGTCACGATGTTGCCCTGGCTCACGCCGTCCACGAGCTTCTCGCAGGTGTAGGTCGTTTTCAGGTTCTGCTTGCCCAGGCGGATGTTGAAAAACGTCGTCGGGTCGCCGGTGGGGGGGGCGCTGGTGCGGGCGAAGGTGAAGCGGTAGGTAATGTCGTCGCCGCTGGTGGAGCCGTCGTTTTTGACGTGGACTTCGTAGCGCACGTTCTCGCCAAACGTCGAGTAGTTCGGCCCGCCGTGGGGCAGCTCAAACGGAATGTAGTTGGCGATGACGACGATTTTGTTGGCGTCGTTGGGGTCTTTGAAGGCGTAGAGGTCGGTGTTGTCGGCCAGCGGGTCGTCGGCAATAAGCGGCGCCTCGCGGTGGCTGCTGGCCTCGAGCGGAATGTAGCGGGTGGGGCCCCAGAGCGAGAGGCCGACGGCCGCTGTGGTGGCCACGGCGGGCAGCACCAGGAGCTTGCGTAGTTGTTGGATAGTCATCGGGTTCGAACGATTCAAGGATGAAAGAAGGAGTTAGCGGCGCACGGCGAAGCCCGACCACGGCGTTTGCACGTAGGGGAAGGCGGCCCGGAAGGTGGTGTCGTTGCGCTCCACGCCGGTGGCAAAGTCGAGCACCCCGCGCAGCTTCGGCGTCACCGGCGACGGGCTGCTGGTGGTGTAGTCGTCGTACCAGAGGCCGATGGCGGCCAACGCAGCGCCGCTCACGGCCTGCAACTCAATCTTTACCACGTCGTCCTCCAGGCGGCGGCCGTTGGGGAAGCCGTCCATGTTGGGGATGTTCTGAATAGCGGTCGAGCCGTTGAAGCGGCTGTCGGTCAGGCCCAGCACGGCGGCGGCCAGCAGGCCCTGGTTGCTGAAGTCGGGCGAGTTGCGCGGGGTGGCGGGCACGGCCATGTTCAGGCGCAGCATATCGCCGCCGGGGTTGCTGCCGCTCAGGGGCAGGAAGTTGTTCACGAAGGGCTTGCCGGCGGCCAGCGGGTTGCCGGCCTTGCCGGTGGCCAGCTGGTAGGGCCGCAGGTTGGGCACGCCGGTGTGAAAGATGGGCTTAATGTCCACCGAGCGGGGCTTGCCCGCCACCAGCAAATACTCGCCGAAGCCGCTGTTGGCACTGGGGGCCAGCGCCGTGCCGGCCACCGCGCCGCTGCCGGCCAGGCCCGAGAGGCCCGCCGCGCCGTTGCGGAAGTCGAAGCCCGAAGCGGGCAAACCGGGCTGCCCGGCCAGCGACTTGGTCTGGATGCGGAGCGCATTAAGCGCCGGCACGGCCTCGCCGAAGTACGACTGGCCGGCGGGCTTGGGCGCGGCCGGGGCCACGGGCACGTTGTCGGCCATGTAGAGGCCCAGCTCGGGGTTCGAGAGGTAGTCGTCGGTGATGGCCGCTTCGGCGTAGGGCGTGGTGCGGTTCCAGGCGTCCTTGCTGCCGACGGGGTTGATGACTTCGTTCGTCAGCGGCATCCCCAGGCGCGACACCTGCACGTAGGTGCCGTTGTCGGTGGTGGCGCCGCCGGTGGCGCTCAGCGTGCGCAGGGTGGGGCGGCTGGCCGAGGCCCACACGCCAATCACGTAGTTGCCGTCCAGGATGCCGCCGGGGGCGGGCAGGCCCTGCCCGGTTTTCTGCAACGAGGCAATCGGGATGGTGAGGGCGATGGAATGCACGTTGTAGCGGGCCAGCCCGTCGCGGTGCCCCTGGTTCACGCGGAAGCCGGCCAGGTCAAACGTCGCGCCCAGGTCCACGAAAAACGGCTCGTCCGACGGGCCGCAGAATACTTGTTCGCCGCCGCTGCCGGTGGCGGCGGTCACGGCGCTTTGGCGGTAGGCGGTGTAGCTGGGCTGGTTCAGGCCCACGGCGCTGCTGATGGAGCGCGGCCCCACGTTGTTGGCCGGCACGATGCCGTTGGTGACGATGTTCACAAACGGCCCGCCAGCAATGCTCTTGGCGCAGGTGTAGGTCGTCTTCAGATTTTGCGCCCCCGGCGTTCCGTCGGCGTTGCGGATGTTGAAAAAGGTGGTCGGCTCCTGGTTGGTGCGGGCGAAGGTGAAGCGGTAGGTAATGTCGTCGCCGCTGGTCGCGCTGTTGTTTTTGACGTGGATTTCGTAGCGGATGTTCTCGCCAAACGTGGCGTAGTTCGGCCCGCCCTGGGGCAGCTCGAAGGGAATGTAGTCGGCGATGAGCACCACCCGGTTGGGGTCGTTGGGCGCCACGAAGGCGTACACGTCGGTGTTGTCGGCCAGCGGGTCGTCGGCAATCATGGGGGCTTCGCGGTGGCTCGAAGCCTCCAGCTTGGCCGGCCCGGTGCCCCAGGCCAGGCCGCCCACCAGGGCCGCCGTGCCGAGGCAAAGCCCCAGTGCAGGTCGTGAGAGAAGTTTTTTCATGAGAAAAAAACGGGTGAAGTGGGTGAAAAAAACCAAGCCGCGCCGCCGCGTCGGCGGGCCTCGGCGGCGCACGGCTTGGTTTTTCCTACGAACTAAGGCGGTGGTTTGGATGCTGGGCGGAACTGTTTTTTTGCAAGTATTTTCCAACGCCCCGCCGGTTGTGCCAGCCTTGCGTACCTCGTGCGGCGCAAACCGCGGCGGCGGCGGCAATCAGTTGCCCGGTGCGCTAAAAAAACGGCTGCGCGGCACGGCCGCAGGCCCCACCGAGCGTTAAGAGCTGATGAAGCCGCCCTAGAAAGTCGAAAACGGTGCGGGCGGGCGGCAAAAAAGCCGCCCACCCGCACCGCCCGTAGCCACAATCGACTTTCCAAACAGCTTCGATGTTACGCGGGCTGTTTCTTGTTTCCAGGACTTACGCACTTTTAAAATCCCGTCCCAGCCGCGAAGCGGTGTCATGTTGGTAGCCTGACGATTAAGTGCGTAACCCAAGCTGCGAAGCTGCGGCACCTCCCACCTCCGGTTCCGTGCGTCGAGGTGCCGCAGCTTCGCAGCTTGGATTTGATTTTCAGCCACTTACTACCAACATCGCACCGCTTCGCGGTTGGGACGGGATTTTAAGAGTGCGTAAGTCCTAGTTTCTTGTTTCTTGTTTCTTGTTGATGGTTTTTGAGGCACTAATGCAACAAGCAACAAGCAACAAGCAACGAGAAACAAGCAACGAGCAACAACCTGAAACACCGCCCCGCGCCAACCGCCCCCGCGCAACTCCCCTAAAAGCTGCTCTTGCGCCAGCCCCAGCCGCGCAGCACGTCGGCCCAGTTGTCGGGGAACTGGGCCTGGGCCAGATGCACCAGCGCCCGCAGGGCTTTTTCAATCAGCGCGTCCTGCGGGTCGGTGCTGATTTTGGCCTGGGAGCGGCCCGCGTCGGTGCCGGCGGCGTCGGTGTTGGCCGTGGCGAGCTGGTCGAGCAGGGGCTGCCACACCGCCGTGCCGGTGTCGGGGTCCTGGGCGAAGCCGTGCTCGACGAGCTTGGGCAGGAGCTTGGTTCTGAGGTTTTCGACCAGCACGTCGTGGTCCACGGGCAGCTTCCAGTCGCCGGCCGAGAGCACGAGGCCGAACTGCGGGTAGTAGGCGGCAAAGTTGTCTTTGAACTTCTTTTTGATAACGCCGCGCAGCTCCGAGAGGGGCTGGCGCATGGCCACCACGGCGGCCCTCATGTTCTGGGTGAGGGCCGGGCGCTGGCTGGCCAGGGTGCTTTTGCCGCTCAGGGCCGTGCGCTGGGCGGCGGCGGTGGTGTGGAGGGCGGGGTTGGGCAGCCAGCGCAGCTCCAGGTTGTCGGCCACGAGGTGGGGGTGGGCATCGAGCAGCTGCTGGGCGCGGCCGGCTTCGGGGGGGGCCACCCAGCCCACGGCATTGACTTCGGCGGCGGGCGTGGGGGCAGGGGCGGGTTGGGGGCTCATGACTCAGAAAAAAATGAAGGGTGGGAAAACAGGGAAAAAGCCGGCGGCCCGGCGGGGGGCGGTCCGCCGCCGGGGGTGCCCGGCCGGGAGCAGGCTAGGGGCCATCCGGCACCGGATGTTGACAGATTGGCTTGCGTTTGGCGGCATCCGGCACCGGATGCTGCCAGGTTGGCTTGTTTCTGAGAAAACCCGGTGCCGGACGTGCCCAAACCGGGGCCGGAGCGGGCTTCACCGGTTTCAGGGCTGCAAGTAAGCAAAAGAATTTTACAATCCCAGGGCCTGGAATTGTTCAGTGGGGCGGGCGTTGTATTCCTGCGGGCCGGTTTTCTCCTTCCCGCCGGCGTTTTGCTGGCGAAGACGGCGCTACTCCGCTTGGTTACTGCCGGTACGCGGGGCTGGCGGTTGGCGCGGGCCTCTTGGCCCGTGCCCGCTACTAGCGGGTCGCTGGCCCGCACGCCGGGCCGAAATCGTTGGGCCGTCCCACTGCCCATCGTTCAACGATTGGGGGCCAGAGGCCCCCAAAGTAGTCGGCACGGGCCAGGAGGCCCGCGCCAACCGCTACCGCGTAACGTCAGTTCAGAGTTAAGGACTGAACGTACGCAAGTTCCAAACTCTTAACTCCCAACTCTTAACTACTGTAACCCCCTACCGCGTTATCACGTCCACCAGCCCGTCTTCGCTCACCACCACGGCCAGGCAGGGGTAGGCCGAGCTTTCGACGTAGCGCAGGGCCGAGTTGTAGCGGGCACCGCGGGCGCCGTCGCCGTTGCCGGAGGCTTTGCCGTCCAGAATCACGCCGATGGAGTAGCAGTAGCCGTCGGGGTCGAGGAGCACGGCCCCGTCGATGCTCGTGACGAGGCGGGTGATGAGCGGGGTGAGCACCACAGGCTCGACGAGGGTGCATTGCAGCTTGAGGCGGTCGGCTTCGGCGAGGGCTTCGGTGGTGATGACGAGCATGGTGCCGTGCTTCTGGCGGCTGGCTTCGAGCACGATGTCCCAGAGTTTTTCGACTTTGGGGGCGTCGGTCAGGTTGAAGGTGCGGCGCAGGTCGCGGCGGAAGCGGGCGCGGTGCAGGCGGGGGCGCGGCAGGTTGGGCAGGCCGTAATGAACGCGCATCAATACGTGGCCGGCGTGCTGCAGCTCCCAGGCGTAGTGGGTGGTGAAGTTGATGACGAAGAGGTCTTCGCGGGTAGCGTCGTAGTGCCCGGTTTGGCGGCCCAGGGCGTACACGTTTTCGCCGTCGGCGAGCAGGTGGACGTCGGGGGTGGTCATTTCGAGCAGCTTGCGCACGGCGCGGTAGTCGGTGAGGGGCGTGGGGCAGGTGAGGGCGAAGACCTCGGCCAGGTTGGGGTGGCCGCGCCGGGCCAGCAGCAGCTTGCCCACGCCGGCCGCGCCCTCGTAACGCAGGCTGCTGATGGTGTTGCAGGTGCTGAAGAGCTGGGTTTTTACGGGGTCGAGGGCCAGGGCCTGGGCGGGCGTGTCGAGGAAGGCGCGGCCGGCGGAGCGCAGCAATTCCTCAATTTCGCGGGGGCGATGCACGATGCCCGCGCCGGGTTCGGGGTCGAGCAGGGCGCGGGTGGCCTCGTCGAGGAAGCGGGCGAGGGCGGCCAGCAGCAGCGACGAGGGCAGGGCGCGGCCGTCGGTATAAAAACGGTCGGGGCGCAGGGCCGGGTAGGCGTGCAGGGGTTTGTGCTGGAGGCGCAGCACGCAGACCACAAAATCGCCCTGTACCGGGATGGGCCAGGAAGCAAAGTGCTGGGTGCGCGGGTGCTGGGCATCGTACGCATCGAGCACTTCCTGCACGGCCAGGCGCAGGCCGATGCCCTCGTGCTTACGGCGCAGGCTCTCGGCGGTAAGGTCGGTGCGGTCGGGGTAGGGCCAGGGGGCGTGGCGCTGCAGGTAGCGGCCCCGCGCCACCACGTTGTCGAAGGTTTCGATGGGCAGCGGGCAGGCCAGGGGTTCGAGGCAGCGGGCGGGGCTGCCGGCCTCCTGCGGAATGGCGAGCACCAGCACTTCGGGGTGCAAATCGTCGTCCAACGCATCAAAAAGGGCCGTGGCGAGGCTCTGAACGGTGTCGTGGTAGCGGGCCTGGTGGGGCCAAAGAGTGGGCGGCGTGGCGGTGAAGGGCATGGAGGAGGGAAACGGGCAGCGGCCCGTCATGTTTTAGCACAGCGCCAAAGAACGGGGTGCCGCGCCGCGTTCTGGCGCGGGCCTCCTGGCCCGTGCCGCCTGCTAG
>JANYFQ010000707.1 GCA_025362615.1 Hymenobacter sp.
CGGGCGGGCGGCAAAAAAAGCCGCCCGCCCGCACCAAACCCGACGGTCTGCACAGATTCACCGCCGCAAGCCTTGTTTAGGAGTGGCTGGTAACGTAAAATCCCGCCTCACTGCAAAGTGAAGCGGGATTTTGCGTTAAAAACAAGCTGCTTATTCGCGCACAAACCGTGCCTGACCCACGGCTTGCCCGTGGGCATCGGATAAGCGCAGCAGGTATAGGCCGGGGGCCAACGTGTGCGTGTCGAGCACGGGCCGGGCGGCCGTGAGCGGTTGCCGGGCGCAGGGCCGCCCCAGGGCATCGCGCACCTCGGCTACCACGGCTGCGGCAGGCAAATTGTTGAGGGTCAGAAATTCGCGGCAGGGCACGGGGTACACGGCCACGGTGGGCAGCGCGGCGGCCAGGGTAGTGCCCAGGGCCAGTTGATTGTCGCGGACGACGGTGTTGCCGTTGCTCAGTACCCACATATCGGGGTCGATGGCGATGCTGGCCACGGTGCCCACCACGGGCACGTTGTAGGCGGCGTTGGGCTGGTTCTGGCGCAGGCGCACAGTGCGGGTCGTGCCGTTGGTGAAGGTAATGCGGTAATCGAGGTCGGTGTCAAAAAACGGCGTAACCGTGGGCATGGACGCAGTTTCGGCCGAGCGTAGCGTAAGCTGGTTGCCCACCTGGTTCCAGCGCACGGCGAAGGTCGGGAAGCCTTCGCCGCTGTACCATTGCCGGAAGAAGTACGTGAGCGAACGGCCAGCCTCTACCTCAAACACGCGCTGCAAATCGGCGGTGCGGGCCGTGCCGTTGGCGTAGGTGCTTTGGTAGGTACGCAGGGCGCGGAAAAACTTCACGTCGTCGTTCAGCAAGTAGCGTAGCATATGGATGACCAACGCGCCCTTGCGGTAGCTAAGCCGGTAGCTGAAAATGCGCCCCACGTTGGCCGTGTCGGGCACAAGCACGGTGCCGCCGGGGTAGTAAGTGGCCCGGTAGCGGGCATCGTTGAGCCAGTTCACGGGGTCGTTGTTGGGGGCCGCGAAGGCTTGCAGCGCCAGGTACTCGCCGTAGGAGGCAAAGCTCTCGTTGAGCCAGATATCGCGCCACGAGGCGCAGGTTACGTTATCGCCGAACCATTGGTGGCATAGCTCGTGGGCCGTGAGCGTGAAGCTGAAGCCGTCTTGCGTGGTCATGGTCTGGTGCTCCATGCCGCCACCGATGGGTGCCATGGAGTGCCCGTATTTTTCGTTGGCAAACGGGTAGAGGCCGAACTGGCGCGAGAAGCTTTCGATGAAGCCGGGCGTACGGTCGATTTCAGTGCGAAAGTTATTGAGGGCCGCCTGGTTATAGACGTAATTGACGATGGGAATGCGCGGCCCGCCCGCTGGATTGGCGTAATTCACGTACTCCAGGTACGGGGCCACGGCCACCGAAATGAGGTAGTAGGCAATCGGTTTGCGCGATTTCCACTCGTAGCGCACCTTGTTGTTGGGCAGGGGCACGGTGCGGGCCAACACCCCGTTGGAGCCCACTTTGTTGGGCAGCGTTGTCGTCACCCACACGTCCGACGAGTCGGCCTTATCGGTCAGAATCTGCTTGCACGGAAACCATTCGTGGGCCGAAAATGGCTCCGACAGGCTCCACGTCACGTCGGTGTTGTAGGTGCCCACGTAGTCGGTGCTGAGGGCGTTGCCGATGGCTGCCGAGCTGCCGGCGGGGGCTATGCCGTGGTAAAAAATACGGGCATCAAGCAGCGAGCCGGCGGCGGCGGGCTGGGCCAGGCGGGCCGTGGCATCGGGCCCCGCCCGGCGGATACCCGGCGACACCAACCCGTTGATTTCGATGCGGTCAATTATCATTCCCTCGCCGTTGTTGAGCAGCGGAAACAGCTCGAAAGCCAGCGAGTCGAGCGGCTGGCTGCCCACCCGCACCCGCATCAGGGCCGAGCCGGCCACATTGCGCGAGTTGTTCTCCAAAGCCAAATCGAGCTTGTAGTACTTCACGTCGTAGCGGTTCATTTTGGTGCTGTGAGCCACCGTAGTGCTGGGGCGGCGGGCCGTTTGCGCCTGCCCGATGTGGCTTTGGGCGCACCGCCACGAGGCATCGTCGGCAGGGGCATAGGCCGCCGGGGTACCGGGCCGGGCGGGCAGCGTGGATTGGGCCAGGACCGGGGCCAAGGGCAACAGGGCCAGCAGCAGCGCGAATTTTTTTGTCATAAAGAAGCAGTGGGTGGGAGTGGAGTAGATGTAAGTGTGGCGGGCAAAAGCCAACACGCCGGGCCATCAAAAACAGGCCGTTGGCAAATCAAATCCTCAAATGCCGGGTTGAGTTCCTAAAAATACGGCAAGCGTGGGCAACGGGCGGGCGCGGTGGCTGTATTTTTGAGGATTATACGTTCGGATTGCTTCCTGCCCACAATTATGCCTTGCTTCCTGATGCCCGATTCAGCGCCCGTAAGCCCACAACCGGGTGTGCATTTTTTGGTTTGCCTGCGTCGCTTGGGCTTGCTGTTGGCGCTGCTGTTGCCGGTCTTTTCGGCCCGCGCCACGCACATTGTGGGCGGCGAAATGGAGCTGACGCACCAGGCCGGCGAGTCGTACACCCTCGTGCTCAACCTTTATTTCGATGCCGCCAACGGCAACCCCGGCGCGTTGGATGCCGACCTCACGGCCAGCATTTTCGATAAAGCCACCAACGCCCGGATGCAGGACGTGCAACTGCTGCTCGCGGCCAACAGCTTCATCGCCTACACCAACCCGGCCTGCGCCGTGGGCTCGCTCAGCACCCGGCGGCTCGTGTACAGCGCCCCGGTGCAGCTGCCGGCCGGCACCTACACCGGGGCCGCTGGCTACTACGTGGCCGTGGAGCGCTGCTGCCGCAACAACACCATCCGCAACATTGTGCGGCCCGCCGAGGCCGCCCAGGCGTTTTACCTCGAATTTCCAGCCGTGGTGCGGGCCGGGCAGCCGTTCTACGATTCTACGCCCCGCATCTTTCCGCCCCTGGCCGATTATGCCTGCCGGGGCGAAACATTTTATTACGATTTCAGCGGTCGTGATGCCGACGGCGACTCGCTGGTGTACGACCTCGTGACGCCGCTCAACGGCCACGCCTTCGGGCCGCCGCCCAACGACCCCAACGGCCCCAGCAACACCAAGCCCCGCCCGGCCCCCGCACCCTACGCGCCCATCACCTGGACCCCCGGCCTGAGCGCCACGCTCCAGATTCCGGGAACCCCGGCGCTGAGTATCGGCCGCCTCACCGGGCGGCTCACGGTGCGCCCCACGCTGGCGGGCTTGTTTGTGTTTGGGGTGCGCTGCTCGGAATACCGCCGGGGCGAAAAAATCGGCGAAACCCGGCGCGATTTCCAACTCCTGACCCTGACCTGCGCCTTCAACCAAACGCCCAGCCTGCTGGTGCTGCCCACCGCCGCCAACCCGCGCCCCTACCGGCCGGGCCGCGACACCCTGCGCTTGCTGCCCGGCAGCGACCGGTGCCTGCGCCTGCGCTTCACCGACCCCGACCCCAGTTCGGCCCTCACGCTCTCGCTGCACCCGGTCAATTTCAGCGGCAACCTGCCCAGCTTCACCACCACCACCACCGGCACCGTGCGCCAGGCCGGTGCCCCGGATACGCTGACCGCAACCCTCTGCTTTCCAGTATGTACAGATACACGGGGGCAAGTATCTTTGCTTGATTTGATTGTGGCCGACAACGGGTGCAGCCTGCCCCGGCGCGACACCGTGCGGGTGGCCTTCACGGCCCAACAACCCGGCAACGGTCCGCCCGCGCTCACGAGCACGGCCGGCCCTGCCTTGCCCTTACAAGCCCGCGTTGGCGACCTGCTCACGTTCGACCTCACCGCCACCGACCCCGAAAACGACGCGCTGACGCTCGAAATGAGCGGCGACGGTTTTGCGCCCGTCGCCCTGGGGGCCGCCCTCACGCAGCAAGTGGCGGGCAGCCAGGTGCGGGGCCGCTTCAGTTGGCGCGTCACCTGCGAAGCCATTTCGCCCACGCCCCGCACATTCCGTTTCACGGCCACCAGCAGCACACCCTGCAACCAGCGGCAAGCCGCCGCGTTGGCCGTGCCCATTCAGGTCCTTTACGCCAACAGTGCGCCGGTGCTGAACACAAATTTGCCGCCCCAGTCGCCCACCGATGCTGCACCGCCCACCGTGCATTTGCAGCTCGGCGAGGTGTACGAAGCTGCCTTAACAGGCACCGATGCCGACAACGACAACCTGACGCTAACCGCCGCCGGCCGCAGCTTCGAGCTGGCTGCCGCCGGAATGCAATTTGCTGCCCGCTCCGGCCCCGGCCGCGCCGAGGGTACTTTTCGCTTCGTGGCCAACTGCGCCGTCGTGGACGCTGGTCAGGACCTGACGGTAGATTTTCAGCTCAGCGACCAAACCTGCCAGCCCGCCCCGCGCAAGCGCAGCGTACGCTTCGTCGTGGATGGCCCTGTTGCCGATTCGCTCCGATTCTATAATATCATCACCCCCAACGCCGATGGCTTCAACGATGCTTTCCGCCTGCCCAGCCTGCCGCCCGACTTTTGCGCCGCCCGCTTCGCCAGCCTCAAAATATTCTCGCGCTGGGGCCAGCAAGTGTACCGCACCGCCGACCGCAACTTTCAGTGGCCCGGCCTGGGCGCGGGCGGCACCTACTTCTACCTAGTCGAATACACCGACGGCCGCCGCTACAAAGGTTGGGTAGAAGTGCGGCCGTGAGAATAAATTGTTTAATTGTTTAATTGTTTAATTGTTTAATTGTTTAATTGTTTAATTG
>JANYFQ010000014.1 GCA_025362615.1 Hymenobacter sp.
TGGGAACTGCGTGCCTGCGACTACTACAAGGAATTCGAGAAGCCGAAAATCATCATTCCCACTTTTGCCACTGGTGCTCCCTACACTTACGACATCGACGAGTTGTACTCCAACGACAAAACCACCATCATCCCAACCGACGACTTGTTTCTTTTGGGTGTGCTAAACTCCGCCGCCACTGATTTTTATTTTAAGTCGATTGGCGCAAAGCTGAAAGATGCCTTCTTTGAGTACAAGCCCAAGTACCTGACGCAGCTCCCCATCCCCTCCGCTTCGGCCGAGGTGCAGGCGGCCGTTGCCGCCCACGTCGGGGCCATCCTGGCGGCCCGCGCGGCCGATGCCGGGGCCGACACGGCCGCCGCCGAGGCCGCCGTCGATGCGCTCGTGGCGGCCTGCTACGGCCTCAGTCCGGCCGAGGCGGCGCTCGTGGCGGGCGGCGGAGCGGCCGGGGTTGCCGCCGCCCCCGCCGTGGTTGGCTGAGGGTTGGGCAAGGTTGCTGGAAGGCCGGGCAAGGTTGGTGAGGGGCCGGACGTGGTTGCTGGGAGGCCGGCGCGGGCGGGCGGGGTTGTAGCCGCCCGCCCGCTAATCGTGACCAACCGTGCCACGACAAACGGGCGGGCGGGCGGCAACTTCGCCCGCCTGCGCCGGTCTTATGTCCACCGTGGCACGACAAGCGGGCGGGCGGGCGGCAACTTCGCCCGCCTGCGCCGGGCGTCGGCCGCGCCCGCCCCAACCCCGGCCGTGGCGGCCGGCGGCAAGCGCCGCCGTGCGGCCAAAGCGGCGCACCGGGTCAGGGCCGGCAAGGCGGGGGGCGGGACTGTGGGCACGGCGAGCAAGGGCAAGGTATTGGGTTATGAAATTGTTGCCTATATTTGGCCCGCCGCCGCCCACCGCTTCCGGGAAGGTCACGGCGGCGCTCACCTTTTTTTCCCCCTTCTTCTTCCCTTTTTCTTTATGGTACGCACCCAAACCATTGCCGTCAACTACAAGTCCTACGACGACTCGGCGCTGCTCGTGTACGGCGGCAACCTCAACACCCGCTTCTACGGCAACGCCAACTACCCGGCCCCGCCCGTGGCGGCAGCCGCCTTCAAGACCCAGCTTGAGGAGCTGCAAACGGCCGTCGAGCAGATGCAGACCGGCCTGCGCTCGGCCACGCTCGACCGCGACCGCAGCCGGCAGTTGCTCGAAGCGTCGTTGCGCCAGTTGTCCGACTACGCCGTCACGGCCACCCCCGACCGGCCCGACCAGTGGGCCGATGCCGGCTTTGCCCTCACCAAAGCCGACAGCCAGCCCCGGCCGGCCAGCCAGCCCATCACGGGCCTGGCCCTGCTCGACGACGACTCGGCCAATGCCTTGCGGGCCAGCGTAACGCGGCAGGCCGGCGTGTACGGCTACCTCTGGCGCGTGTACCCGCGCAACACCCCGACCACCATGCTGGCCACCGGCTTTGCCTACCGCGTGTGCGTGAGCCGCGAGCCGGTCATCAGCATCGACAACCTGCTCTCGGGCGAAGCCTACTGCGTAGAAGCCGCCGCCTGGAACGACAGCGGCCCCCTGCAATGGAGCCAGCCCGTGAGCCGCATTGTGCAGTAGCCGGCCCGCCGGGCGGCAGCGGGAGCGGGGGTGAAGTAATGTGGGAGAAACCGATTATATTTACGGCCCTCACTAACCCTGCATCCTATGAAACACGTTGTCGCCCTGGCGGGCCGGGCCCCGCGGGGCCTGGGCCGCGTCCTGTTGTTGCCCGCCCTGCTGCTGGCCCTGGCCCCGGTGGCCCACGCCCAGTGCAATTTTGAGGTGACCGTGAGCCCGGCTGGCCCGCTCACGCTCTGCCCAGGGGGGAGCCTGACGCTGACGGCGGCGGCGCTCACCAACAGCTTCAACGCGGGGGGCGCGGGCTTCAACGCCGGCGTAAACGCGGTGCGGGTGCAGCCCGATGGCAAGGTGCTGGTGGGCGGCGACTTCACGTTCTGCAACGGGGCAAGCTGCCCGCGCGGCCTGACGCGCCTCAACGCCGACGGCAGCCGCGACGCGGGCTTCGTGGGCGGCGTCATCGGCTTCGATGGCCCCGTAAACGCGCTGGCCCTGCAAGCCGACGGCAAGGTGCTGGTGGGCGGCGACTCCACAACCTACCGCAGCGCCGCCTGCCCCGAC
>JANYFQ010000089.1 GCA_025362615.1 Hymenobacter sp.
GGTAGGCGGTTGCCGCGTCGCGGATTTCGCCGCGTACCACGGGTGCTTGTGCCCGGCCAGCGGTGACGCTGCTGACCAGCATCAGTGCAGATAGTCCGCTGCTCACCAGCCACATTTTACCCAACGACCGCAGGGAAGCCCAAAATGGGCGAAAGCGAGTAAAGACACTGAGAATAAGGCGCGGCATAAATATCGGGTAGGCCTGCAAATGTAATGCGGCGGCTTTTTGGTCGCAGTCGCACACAAAAAAATAAATAAAATATTTAATTAAAATTATGTATTTTTCTGAAAACTTCGGAAAATCCAGCGCTTTGCGAACCAAGCGGGATGCCCGTTGCCGGGGTGTGCAGTCAAACCGCTCGTTGCAAGCCGTCGTTACATTAACCTACGCCGCCCGGTGGTCGGCCAGTGCGGCCAAACGCAGCCGGAAATAATCGTACTGCTCGCGCAGGTGGTCGAACAAATCGCGCAACGGGGGCGAGCCGCCGAGTTGGGCGCGGGCGGCGCGGATGTTGGCGCGGTCGGTTTCGGAAATAAAGTCGGTGACGCGCAGGGGCAGGCCCTTGCCGTAGGCGCGTTCGAGGTGAACCAGTACAGTGCTTTGGGCCAAGTTGCGCTGCTGGGCAATCTGCTCGGGGCTAAGCCCTTGCAGGTGCAAGTCGAAGCTCGCTTGCTCGGACTCATTGACGCCTCGGTCGGCGGTTTTTTGGGCGGCCGAGCGGGGAGCGGGGCCAAAATCGTCGGCATCGGCGTTGCCGTCGGCAGCCGGCACGGCACGCGGGGTGCCGTGCTGCAAAATGGCTTCGATGAACAACTCGCCGTAGGTCTCAAACTTCTTCATGCCCACGCCCGAAATCGAGAGCATGGCCACGCGGCTGGTGGGCTGCTCGGCGGCCATTTCGAGGAGGCTGGCGTCGGTAAACACCACGTAAGGCGGCACCCCGGCTTCGTCGGCAATGGCTTTGCGGAGCTGGCGTAGGTGCTCAAAAAGTTGGGTTTCGGCAGTGCCGGCGGCTGGCGCAGCAGCGGCGGCTTTGCGGCCACGGGGCAGCTTTTCGGCCTTCTCGGCGAGCTGGAACTTCTTGAGCGGCACAGGGCGCTGGCCCTTCAGCACTTCCTGGCCCCGGGCTGTGATTTTTAGAGCGTAACCTTCCTCGTAAGCAATGTAAAACAAGCCCTCGTTGAGGAGCTGGTGCAGGTAGCTGTACCAGTCGAGGTAGGGCAGGTCGCGGCCCGCGCCGTAGGTTTTGAGCTGGTCGTAGCCGCCGCTGATTACGGCTTGGTTCCGCATCCCGCGCAGCACATCAATGCATAGGCTCAGGCTGAGGCGTTCGCGGGCGCGGGCCACGGCCGATAACGCCTTCTGAGCCAGTTCGGTGCCGTCGAACGTCGTGGGCGGGCTGCGGCAGATGTCGCAGTTGCCGCAGTCGGCGGGCAGGCTTTCGGAGAAGTAATGAAGCAGGATTTTGCGGCGGCAGGTGGCGGCTTCGGCAAACTGCTGCATCCGTTCCAGCTTGGCCAGGTTCAGCTCGGCCTGCTTAGGCGGCACGTCCGATGTCACCATCTCGCGCATCGACATCACGTCGGCGAAGCTGTAGAACAGCAAGGCCGTAGCGGGCGTACCGTCGCGCCCGGCGCGGCCAATTTCCTGGTAGTAGCCCTCAATGTTTTTGGGCAGGTTGTAATGCATCACCCAACGCACGTTGCTCTTATCAATGCCCATGCCGAAGGCGATGGTGGCGACGATGACCTGCATATCGTCCTGCAAGAAAGCCTCTTGCGCCTTCGCCCGCTGCACCGGCGTGAGGCCGGCGTGGTAGTGCGCCGCCCGAATGCCCTTTTGCTGGAGCTTGAGCGCCACGGCCTCGCAGGTTTTGCGCGAGAGGCAGTAAATAATGCCCGCCTCGGTGGGCCGCCGGGCAATGAAGTCCAGGATGGCCCCAATACGGTCCTGCCCCGGCCGCACGATGAGGTTGATGTTGGGCCGGTCGAAGCTGGACAGAAAGACCTTCGGCTCCCGCATTTCAAGCTGCGTGAGAATATCGCGCTGGGTGAGGCGGTCGGCGGTGGCCGTCAGGGCCACGATGGGCGTACTCGGAAACGTCTGGCGCAGTAGCCGGAGCTGGGTGTATTCGGGCCGGAAATCGTGCCCCCAACTCGAAATGCAGTGCGCCTCGTCAATGGCAAACAGGCTGATATTGACCCGCCCCAGAAACTGCAAAAACCCCTGCGAGAGCAGCTTTTCGGGGCTGACGTACAGCAGTTTCAGGTGCCCGCTGAGGGCGGCTTTGGCAATTTCGTTGGCCTCGGCGCTGCCCACGCTGCTGTTGATGTAAGCGGCGGCAATGCCGTTGCCTTTCAAGGCTTCCACCTGGTCCTTCATCAGCGCAATGAGCGGCGAAACCACCACGCAGGTGCCGGCGCTGACGACGGCCGGAATCTGGAAACACACCGATTTGCCCCCGCCCGTGGGCATGAGCACCACGGTGTCGTTTCCGGCCAGAATGTGCTCGATAATGTCGGCCTGCATGGGCCGGAACTGGTCGTAGCCGTAGTAGCGTTTGAGGGCGGCGCGGGCCGCAACGAGGGTAGGGGAGGCGGCAGTGAGGGTATCGGACATGGGGCAGTTGGATGCGAATACTAAAGGAACGGCACAGCGGTCGAAGTTCCAAACCGATGAGCCAATTGTTGGCCCTGTTTCCGAACACCGCCCAAGCCGGATGCTGATTAACAACAATTTGCCTGTCTTCACCTCGGTGCTCTTCCTTCATGGCAGGAGCGGATTTTTGGGCTTGGATGCCTTCCGCGCCGCTGCCCGCTGGCTGGTGCGGTCATCGCCCAACCCCTTACTCAAAACAAAGTGCGTTGTCTGGACTTACCACACAACCGGCCGTTGGTTGCGCAAGTGCGTAGCTGCTAGTCGCCGGGCCGTCATCGGTCGTCCATGTTGTCCACTGCCGTCGTCCCCGATTTTTCGTCGCGCCGCTATTCCTACGCAGCTGTGTTGGCGGCAGCGGCTCTGGGCGCGGCCTTGCCGGGCGCAGCCGCCAACGTGCTGGCCCCGCTGTTGGCCGTGGGCCTGGTCGTATTCGGCATCGCCCACGGCGCTTGCGACCAGCTCATTCTACCCGCCGCGCAATCTTCACAGCAAGTTTCTCAAGCCATTGCCGTGTGGCGCAACTGGCGCTACATGGGCTGGTTTCTGCTTGTTTACCTGGGGTTGGCGGGCGTGGTGGTGGGTTTGTGGTGGGCCTGGCCGGCCCCGTCAGTGGCCCTGTTTTTTCTGCTGACGGTGTGGCACTGGGGTTCGGCCGATGCGCCGGCCGCGCACGAAACCCCGCGCTTCTGGCTGCTGCACAGCTTGTTGCGGGGCTTGTTGGTGTTTGCCATGCCTTCCCTGCGTTGGCCCACCGAAACCCTGGGCATTGTTAATAGCCTGCTCACATTTGCCGGGGCGCAGCCGGTGTCGGCTGCCGTGTTCGGGCCGGTGGCCACGGTGCTGACGCTGGCGGTTGGGGTCGGGCACCTGGGGTTGTGGGCTAGCTTCGCCGTGAGTCGTCAAAAAGCAGTGCTTCGGCAGGATGCCCAGGAGGTTGCGCTCCTGATTTTGCTCTTCGCGGCGCTGCCGCCGGTGCTGTCGGTGGGCGTGTATTTTGTATTTTGGCACAGCCTGCAACACGTCCAACGGTTGGTGCCGCTGCTGGGCTACGCCGCTCCGGCCGGGCAGTTTCGGCCAGCGCGTGAGCTGCTGCGGCAGATGGGTTTCTTCTTGCGTCGGGCCGCGCCTTTGCTGCTCGTAAGCTGCACGGCGCTGCTGGGGCTGGGCTACGTTTTTTCGGCCCGTCTGCCCAACGGCGCGGCTTGGTTCAGCCTGGCGCTGGTGGTGGCTTCGGTGGTCACGCTGCCCCACGCGCTGCTGGTCACATTCGTTATGGATGCCAGCCGCTGGCGGCCCCGCAAGGCCACACCCACCGCCACAATCGCCGAGTAAATAGCTGGCATCAAGCGGTTGGCACGGGCCTCCAGGCCCGTGCCGCCTACTAGTGGGCCTCCGGCCCACACCCTGGGCCGAAATTGCTGCGCTACCATTATCGTTCAACGCGAGTCGTTCAACGATTGGAGGCCAGAGGCCCCCAAGTAGTCAGCACGGGCCAGG
>JANYFQ010000131.1 GCA_025362615.1 Hymenobacter sp.
CGCCGCCCGGCACCTGGGCGCGGGCCGTGTGGGCGGCGGCGCCCAGGCCGAGCAGTACAATCAACAAAACGTGTTTCATAAACAGCAAATAAAAAGTGAAGGTGAAAACCAGGGGCCCCGCCCCCCGCCCACCGGGGCCGGGCGCGGGGCCGCAAACATTAGTCGAGCACCACGCGCCGGGCCACGGGCTGGCCGGCCAGCGTCAGGCGCAGGGTGTAGATGCCGGCGGGCAGGCCGCGCAGGTCGAGCGTGGTTTCGGCCGTAGGCAGGGCCACGGCGCGCACCACCTGGCCCAAGGCGTTGAGCAGGGTGCCCGTGGCGGCGGGGCCGGCCGGGCGCAGCACCGTGAGGGTGCCGTGGGTCGGGTTGGGGTAGGCCAGCACCTGGGCTTCTACGGTAGCCTTGGTGGCCAGCGCCCCGGCCGGGGCCAGGGCCAGCCAGAAGCGGCCGGGGGCCGCCGCAGCGGCCGTGGTGGTGAAGCGGTAGGCCGCGCCGGCCACCAGCAGGGTGCGGGTGCCGGTGGCGTTGTCCACCAGCTCCACGCGGGTACCGGCCAGGTTGGCCAGCGCCTCGGCCGTGAAGGTGTACGTGCCGGCGGCGGGCACCTGCACACTAAGCGCGATGGCGGTGGCCGTGCCCAAGGCGGGGCGGCCGTCGATGGCCAGCGGCTGGCCGGTGGCGGCGAGGGCGGCCAGGTTCAGGCCGCTGGGGTTGGGGAGCTTGGCCGCGTCGTAGGCCGCGTCGAGGCCCGGCGTGGCGCCGGCTTCGGCGTAGAGGTAGAGGGCATCGGTGCTGCCGGCCCCGGCCAGCGCGAGCTGCACGAGGGGGCGCGGGTCGGCCCCGCCCCGGCGCACGGGCACCTGGTTGGCAAAGCTGGTGAGGCGTTGCCCGTTGCCGAAGCTGAGCGAGCCGCTGGCCTGGCCCTGGCTCACGCGCACAAAAAAGCCCTGCGACGAGCCGATGAGCGGGTTGCCGCCCAGGCCGTTGGTGTAAGCGCGGTACATCCCGCCGTAGGGGCCGGTGCTCTCAAACACGTACACCGACGCGTCGAGGCCGGGGCGGTCGGCCGGGGCAATGGCGCTCCAGTCGAGGGGGGCCGGGTAGGGGTTGCCCACCAGCGCCCAGCCCGCGTCGGGGCCGGGGTTGCGGAAGAGGTTTTGGGTGTAGGGGCCGGTGTTGAGCAGGCCAGTGAAGCCCTGGGTTTGGGTGCCGGCAATGTTGACGGTGTAGCCCAGGCCGGGCACAAAGGCATCGGTGGCGCCAGGCGAGTACCAGCCCCGGTCGAAGCCGGTGTAGCTGCTCAGGGCCGCCGAAGCCAGGCGGCTTTGGTCGTAGCCAAACACGGTGGGGAAGGGCGAAGCAAAGGCCGAAGTAGCCGAGTTGTTGTAGCCCGTGGGGTTGAAGGTGGGCACGTAGCCGGGCGTGCTCAGGTCGGCCAGGGTGTTGCCGCGCACCGGCGAGCTGTACTGGCGGTAGCCGTTGCCCAGGTTGGTCGTCGTCAGGTAGCGCTGCATGGTGGCAGTGCTGCCCGTCACTACGCCCGTGCCGCTGTTCACGACCAGGGCCGTGCCCGTGGCGTCGCTCACCAGGGTCAGGGGCTGGCCGTTGAGGACGAAGTTGCCGGCCCCGGCCAGGGTCAGGGTTTGGTCGATGGCCAGGGGCTGGGTCAGGGTCAGGGGCTGGTTGTTGGTCGTGGTCAGGTCGCGCACCAGGGCGGGCAGCTCATCGCCCGTTATCTGGGGCGCGGTGCCGTTGTAGAGGTAGCGGGCATCGTCGGAGAGCGTCACGGTGCCCGTCAGCAGGATGGCGCCGGTGGTCGCGTCGAGGCCGTCGGGGTCGCAGATGCCGAGCGTGGCACCGGCTTGCAGCGTGAAGTTGCCGGGGCCGGTGAGGGTGCGGCAGTTGGTGAGCAGGGTGGTGCCGGTTTGCACCACCACGTTGCCCGTGGCCGTCACGTTGCCGCCCAGCTCGCCCACGCCGCCGTTGCGGATGGTGATGTCGTCGTAGTTACCGGCCGGGATGATGGTCGGGCTGCCGTCGGTGCCGGTGGTGATGTCGAGGTCGGGCAGGGCCGCATTGAGCCGGATGCTGACGGTGTTGGCCGTGCCGTTGGCGGTTACGATATCGACCGCCCCGTCGCCGCTCACGTCGGCCGCCACCACCATGAAGCAGCCGCCGCCCACCGGCACCTCCGCCGTGCCCGAAAACGCGCCGCTGCCGTTGTTGAGGCGCACGCTCACGGTGCTGCTGCCGCCGCTGTTGGCCGCCAGCAGGTCCAGGTCGCCGTCGGCGTCCACATCGGCCAGCACCACTTGCAGGGGCGATTGGCCCACCGGCACGCTGCTGGTGCCGGAAAAGGCGCCGCTGCCGTTGTTGAAACGCACGCTCACCACGTTGCTCGTTTGGCTATTGACCACCATGTCGAGGTCGCCGTCGCC
>JANYFQ010000160.1 GCA_025362615.1 Hymenobacter sp.
CGCCGCCCGCGCCCCGGCCGGGTTTGCGGGCATGAGGCGGGCCAACTTCCCCGGCTTGCCCCACCAGCCCGCCGCACCACCCGTCAGCCCTTCCGCTCTTGCTGACGACCCTTCCGCCCTTGCTGACGACCCTTCCGAGGCTGCTGACGACCCTTCCGAGGCCTCGGAAGCCGCGTCAGCAGCCTCGGAAGGGTCGTCAGCAGCCGCGCAAGCTGCGTCAGCAGCCGCGCCGGGGCCGGCAGGTGGCGCGGCAGCGGCAGCCGCCCGATGACGCGGTTATGCGCTACTTTAGCACCGCTTAATCTTCTCACCGCCTCCAACCCATTCCCCACTGCCATGAACGACACCCCCGTCAATCGCCAAAACGCCCTCTCCGACGCCGACCTCGTGGCCGACTGCCGCGCGCGCATCAGCCAGGCCCGCCGCGACCTGGCCGACGTGCAGGCCGAAGGCATCACCGCCGCCGACCTCGCCGCCTTCGAGGCCGAAGCCACCGCCTTCGAGCAAGACCCCGGCGATGCCGACTTCCTCTATACGCAGCAGGCCAAACGCGAAGAGCGCGACGCCGTGCTCGAAGCCGCCCGCACGGTGCTGCGCGACGTGCTCGGCCCCATCCGCCGCGCCTACGGCGACGCCTCGCCCCAGTACAAGCGCTTCGACGCCGGCCGCCTCGCCGACACCTCCGTGCCCGACATCCTCAACCTGCTCACCGACGCCGCCAGCACCGGCAGCGGCTACCTCACCGACACCAAAGCCCTGAAAGAAGGCTTCAACCAGGCCCGCATCAACGCCCTCATGCCCGCCCACGCCGCCCTGCAAACGGCCGAAACCGCCTTCAAAAACGCCGCCCAGGCCCGCCTCGAAGGCACCCGCGCCCGCACCCTGGCCTACAACGCCCTCGACACCCGCTGCGCCCAGCTCTGCGCCCGCGGCCACGATTACTACGTCGAACGCAACGCCACCAAAGCCCGCGCGTACGTCCGCAACCCGGCCCCCGGCGCGGGGGCGGGTGTGCCCCCGGCCGCCTAGCGCCGCCGCCCGCCGCCCGTACTTTGCCCGCGCAACCTTTCCCTTTCCATGCCCATGCAACCGCCCCTCCCGGCTCTCCCCGTCGAAAAAGACAACAAGCGCATCACCCGTGGCTGGACGTTTTACGACTGGGCCAACTCGGTTTATCCGCTCGTCATCACCAGCTCGATTTTCCCCATTTACTGGGGCGTCATCACCACCCAGCTCAACCCCGCCGAGGGCAACGTGGTGCGGTTTCTGGGCTTCGACGTGCCCGGCTCCTCGCTGCTGACCTACGCCATCTCGTTCGCCTTTTTGCTGATTGCGCTCGTCAGCCCCTTCCTCACGTCGCTGGCCGACTTTTCGGGGCGCAAGAAGCTCTTTCTGCAAATTTTCTGCTACATCGGGGCCGCGAGCTGCTGCGGGCTGTTCTTCTTCACCAAGGATTCGCTCACCCTTTCGACCTTTGTTTTCATCGCCGCCACCGTTGGTTTTTCGGGCAGCATCGTGTTCTACAACTCGTATCTGCCCGAAATCTCGTCCGAAGCGCAGTTTGATTCGCTCTCGGCGCGGGGCTTTTCGATGGGCTACATCGGCTCGGTCATCCTGCTCATCACCTGCCTGGTGCTGGTGACGTTCAACGAAACCTTCGGCATCGAAAAAAGCTTCGCCACCCGCCTGAGCTTCCTGCTGACGGGCATCTGGTGGGCGGGCTTCGCCCAGATACCGTTTGCCACCCTGCCGCCCGACCCCGGCCGCCCCGCCGGGGCCGCCGCCGCCGAGAGCGGCTGGTTCCTCAACGGCTTCCGCGAGCTGGGCAAGGTCTGGGAGCAGGTGAAGCTGCTGCCCAACCTCAAGCGGTTTCTGCTGGCCTACTTCACCTACAACATGGGCGTGCAAACGGTGATGTACGTGGCCACCATCTTCGGCGACAAGGTGCTCAAGATTGACTCGACGGGCCTCATCATCACCATCCTGCTGCTGCAAGTGGTGGCCATCCTGGGCGCGTACCTTTTCTCGAAGCTCTCCGAGCGCATCGGCAACACGCGGGCCCTGAGCTGGTCGGTGGCCGTGTGGGGGCTGATTTGCATTGCCGGCTACTTCGTGCAAAAGGGCTGGAGCTTCTACGCCCTGGCCTCGGTCATCGGCCTCACCATGGGCGGCATCCAGAGCCTGAGCCGCAGCACGTACTCCAAAATCATCCCCGAAAACACGCCCAACACGGCCGCCTTCTTCAGCTTCTTTGATGTAACGGAAAAGCTGAGCATCGTCATCGGCACGTTCACCTTCGGCTACATCGCCCAGCTCACCGGCTCGATGCGCAACAGCATTGCCTCGCTCGTGGTGTTCTTTATAGTAGGCTTCATTTTCCTTTTGACACTGCGCGGCAAGAAGCTGCGCGACTAAGCCGGCCGGCCAGTGGCCGGACGAATCGCCCGGCCACTGACCTGCCTACCCCCCCCCACCATGCACACCGCCTCCCCCCAACAAAACATCCTCGCCGAACTCGACCACGAGCTGGCCGCCACCCGCCGCATCCTCGAGCGCGTACCCCAGGAACACTGGGACTACCAGCCCCACCCCAAAAGCATGAAGCTGGGGCAGCTTGCGGTGCATATTGCCAATTTGCTGGCCTTCAACACCCTTTTCGTCACCCACGACAGCCGCGATTTCCTCGACCCCAACGGCCCGAAGCCCGGCCCGGCCCCCACCACCGTGGCCGGCCTGCTCGAACGCTTCGACGACTACAGCGCCACGCTGCGCCAAGCCCTGGCCGCCACCGACGATGCGCAACTGGCGGGGAGCTTCCAGCTCCGGCGCGGCGAACAAGTGCTCATGGACCGCCCCAAGGCCGCCGCCATCCGCCTCATGGGCCTCAACCACAGCATCCACCACCGGGGCCAGCTCGCGGTGTACCTGCGCCTGCTCGACGTGCCCGTGCCCGGCCTCTACGGCCCGAGCGCCGACGAGCAGGGCACGTTTTGAGGGCGACGGGCGGTGCGGGCGGGCGGCTTTTTTGCCGCCCGCCCGCTAATCGTTG
>JANYFQ010000165.1 GCA_025362615.1 Hymenobacter sp.
AGCCGCCCGCCCGCACCGCCTGCGGTAAAAACCGACTTGTAAAACCACTTCACGGCATTAAAAGAAGTAATCAATGCCCTTATAACCAAAAAAAACGTGTCAAGTCTGCTTATATTTAACAAAAGCACGGCTACTTTTACGGCTGCTTTCGCGGGGCGTTGGGTCCGTTGGGGGCGTGCTTTGTTTGGTCTAAATTTTTTACTGCCCGCATGAAATTTTCGTTTTTTCCCCTCGCGCTGCTGGCCCTGGCCGGTGCCCCCGCTGCCCAGGCCACCACGGTGGTCAGCGGCCACATTATTCACCCCAAGGGCACCGGGGTGTCCATCGTGTATGAAACCGGCCCTATCTCGGGCGGGCCACGGGGCGTGGTGGAGGGCAAGGTGGATGCCAAGGGCAATTTCCGCCTCGAACTCCCCAAGCTGACGGCCCCCACGGCGGCCACCTTCACCCACGGCGAATACACCAGCCTCTACCTCACGCCCGGCGACAACCTGGTGCTGACCGTGGACACCGACAAGTTTGACGAAACGGTGCGCTACACCGGCACCGGGGCGGCGGCCTGCAACTACCTGGCCCAGGCGTTGCTCAAGTTTGAAACCGACCCCACGGCCGGGATGCTGGTCCAGGCCGAAACCAGCGGCCCGGCCGCCATCCGGCAGCGGGCCGATGCCTACCGGCAGCGGCTCCTGGCGCACCTGGGCACCTACGCCAAAACCCACCCGCTCACGCCGGCTTTTCGGGCCTACGCCCGCCACAGCATCCTTTTTGAGTGGGCCAGCGGCCTGCTGGCCTACCCCGAAATGCGCAAGGCCGTGACCCCGCAGGACGTACCCGTGCTGCCCGCCACCTACTACGATTTTCTGGCCGCCGTGCGCCCGGCCCAGGATTCGGCCTATCGGGCCCGCAACGAGCAATACTGGCAGTTTATGGACACTTATGCCGATTACCGCCTGCCCGATGCCACCCAGCCCCTGACGAGCGAAGCCCTGCTGGCGGCCACGCGGGCGCAGTTTGGCAACGGCCCGAGCCGCGATTTGGTGGCGGCCAAGTACGTGTATCAGACCCTGAGCGGGGCCGGGGCCAAAGCGGCGGCCCCGCTGCTGCCGGCCTTCCGGGCCGTAAACCGCGACTCGGCCCTGGCCCGGAGCATTCGGGAGCAGGTGGCCCGGCAACCCGCGCTGGACAAGCGGCGCGAAGAAATGGCCGCCCACGAGAAGCAGGTGCGCGAGGTGCTGGCGGCCGGCAAAGAGGCCCCGAACTTCACGGTGCGCGACGCGGCCGGCAAAACGGTGAGCCTGGCCGACTACAAGGGCAAGGTGGTGTACCTCGATTTCTGGGCCAGTTGGTGCAAGCCCTGCATGGCCGAAGTGCCGGCCGGCGTGGCCCTCAAAAAACAGTTTGCGGGCCAGGACGTGGTGTTTCTCTACGTATCGATTGACGAGCAGGAAGATAAGTGGCAGAAGGCCCTGAGCACCAACCCGCTCCAGAGCGCCAACAGCGTGCATACCCTGGATAAGGGCTGGGCCGCCCCCGCCCCCAAAGCCTACCTGGTGCAAAGCATCCCGGCCTATTTCCTCATCGGGCGCGACGGCCGCTTTGCCGCCGACGAAACCACCCGCCCCAGCGATGGCCCCGCCACCGCAGCCCTGCTCAACGAGGCCCTGGCCAAAAAATAACGGCCCCGGCCACCGGCTGCCCCGGCCCCGGCGGCCGGGGCATTGCCTGGTTTTCTTGGCGAAATCCTGCGTGTGCTAAACGAAATTCTACTGACTGCCGACGAAATCCTGTTTCCTCCGAACGAAATCCTACTGGCGGGCCACGAACCGGGGTGGGCGCTAAACGAAATCCTGCTTCCTCCCGACGAAATCCTACTGGCGGCTTCCGAACCGCTGCTTTCTCCTCACTTCTCATTTTCCATCATGACCGATAAGCAAATCAACTTCGAAAACATGGCCCTGCTGGTGCGCAAGCACCTGGCCGAAACCCGCCCGCAGTGGGCGGCCATCTACCCCAAAATGCTGCCCGACTTCCTAGCCCTCGACGCGGCCCTGGGCCAGTACGGCACCCAGGCCCAGGCCCTGACCGGCGGCGGCAGCACCGGCTACACCGATGCCAAAGACCTGGCCGAAATTGCCGTGCTCGACGCGGCCGAGCCGGTGCTGCGCGGCCTCAAAGCGGTGCAGCTCGACGCGCCCGACCCGGCGCTGACCCGGATGGCCGCCCACACCCGCACCACCCTCGACGAATTGCGCGGGCCGGAGCAGGCCAAAGCCCTGCGCGAGCTGCACACCCTGGCCGCCGCCCGCGCCCCGGCCCTAGCCGACGAGCTGGTGACGGCCGCCCACCTGACGGCGCTGGACGCTAAAATCAAGCTGTTTGTGCCGCTGCTGGGCACCCCGCGCGAGGCCATCAACACGGGGTCTGGTTTGCGGGAGCGGTCGGTGGCCTCGCTGGGCGCGGCCCGCAAGGCGCTGAAGAAGCTGGACGTGCGGGTGCCGAACCTGCTTGATGCACTGCCGGAGGTGGTGAGTACCTACAAGAAGGCCCGCATGATTGTGGATGCCGGGCACGGGCCAAAGGCGGCGGCGGGTTGAAGCCCTCCGCAGGCCGCGTCACCGAAGGTTTTTTAGGGCCGTTCCCGTAGCTCGTGTGCCGGCGAACGGCGCAGGGGCAGGGCTTTCCCCCACCCGAATCGGTGAACGCGAAAACGGTGCCCGCCGGGGCCGCCCGCACCAGGGCCTACGTGCGCACGGCGGGCCTCAACAGCCTGTTTTGCCTTTCGCCGGCCGCCAGCGCCACCCCGTTCGGCGGCAACCGGCTCACCGAGCGCAGCGAAGCCGAAACCCTGCGCCTCATCCGGCAGCTACAGCCCCGGCCCGCCGCAGGCCGCTGGCCGGGGGCCTGCGGCGTTTGGCACGGAGTTGAAACGCGAAAAAGGAGCAAAAAGGAGTTCGGGGAGAAATCTTTCCCGCTCTTTTTTACTCCTTTTTCGCTTTTTGACTCCGGGCGAAGAATTTCTGTCCGAAAAACGATAAAGCACCGGACACCTGCCCGGAAATGGACGCTTTTTCAACGTCCTTAAAACCCAAATTATCGAACAATCAGCTGCAAAACAAGAACTTACAAAACTGGCACAAAGGTTGAAATTACCCTTGCAACACCGGGCAGTCGCCGTTCAACGCCGAACACGCCGCCGGTTTTCATCTCCGCAACCCTCAACCCCCTTCAACCCTCAAACGCCATGCAGTTCTTCGCCCCTACCGCCCTCCGTTCCTCGTTCGTTGCCGCCGCCATTGCCGTGGTTTCGCTCTTCGCCGCCCGCCCCGTACAGGCCCAGTCGGCTGCCCCCGCCGCCCTCACCCAAGTCGATGCCAGCAGCTTCCGGGTGCGCCTCGCCAACCCTGCCCAGGAGCGCGTGGCCGTGCAAGTGGTGCAAACCAGCAACGGGCAGGTCCTCTTCGCCGAAACCACCACGGCCCCAGCCTACGGCCACCGCTTCAACTTCGGCACCTTGCCCACGGGCAGCTACGCCCTGACGCTGCAAGTGGGCCGCGCCCGCACCAGCTACAACGTACTGGTGAACAACACAACCTACGGTAATCTGAGCGTTGTTTGCCAGCCCACTACGCCCGCCGTCGGCGTTGCCCTGGCCGCTGCTGGCCGCTAGGTTTTTGCTGAAAATCATCATCCCCGCTGGCCCTGCGCCCGGCTTCTTTTCGTCACGAAAAGGGTCGGCGCGGGGCCAGCGCCGTCAGCGGCTACCCGTTGTTGGGCAGGTTCCGCCGCGCGGCGGCCGGCTGACAAGCTGATGTTACGCGGGCTGTTGCTTGTTGCTTGTTGCTTGTTCGTGGTTTCTGAGCGGTTTTTGAGGTACGAATGCAACAAGAAACAAGAAACAAGAAACGAGAAACGAGAAACAAGAAACGAGCAACGAGAAACAAAAGGCACTCGAATTTGCCCGCGTAATAGGCATAGGACTTACGCACTCCACCCAACCGCGAAGCGGTGTCATGTTGGTAGTCAAGTGGTTTGTAGAAATCCCAAACCGCGAAGCGGTGGCACCTGTCAAGGGCGGGAGGTGTCACCGCTTCGCGGTTTGGGACTGACCTTCA
>JANYFQ010000166.1 GCA_025362615.1 Hymenobacter sp.
GCGAGGCCGCGCACGGGCAGGGTGGTTTCGGCGGTGTGGGCCGGCAGCGGCAGCGTGGCCACGGACTGGCCCAGCACGTTGAGCAGCGCGGCCGTGCCCGCCGTGGCCTGCGGCGCAAGGCGCAGCGTGAGCTGGCCGGTATTGCTGGGGTTGGGGTACACAAGCAGCGCCTGGGCATCGGCCCGGCCACGGGTGCCGAGCACCACAAAGCTGACGCTGATGGCCCCGGTGAGCGAGTTGTTGGCGAAGCCCGACACGGCCACGTAATAGGTGGTGCCGACGGTGAGGCCGCTGATGGTTTGCATCCCCAGGGCCACGCCGTTGGCACTGCGGCGGCAGCCAAACAGGTTGAAGCCGGTGCTGCACGTAGCAGCCGTGTACAGCCGCGCCACGCTGGCCGAGTTGCCGCCGAAATTCAGCAGCATGGTGGAGTTGGGGGCCACGAAGCTGAACCACACATCGCGCGGATTGGTCGCGCCCGAGCAAGTGGGCTGGTTGATGCCCGGCAGGGCCGTGGTGGTGGCCCCGGCCGTGGTGCTGGCAACCAGGCCCGTGTTCAGCGACAGCGCCCCGCAGGGGTCGTCGTTGGTGGGCACCACGGGCACCGTGGTTATGCAAAGCTGGAAGCTGGCCGAAGCGCCCACCGGCGCACCGGCGGCGGGGTAAAGCCGCACGAAATACGTGCTGCCCACCACCAGGGCATTGACGGGGAAGGTGCGCGGATTGTTCGGGGCCACTGTGTTGCAGACCAGGCTGGCGGAAGTGGTGCAAGGGCCGGAGCGCACGTCCACGATGCCATCGAATTGCGCCGCCACCTGCACAACGTGCGTAGCCGCAGTGGCCACAAAACTGTACCACACATCGGGGGCGGTAGCCACGTTGCGGCCGCAGTTGGGGGTGGGGGCCAGGCTTTGGGTAGCGGCGGCTATGGTGCCCACCGTGGGGTTGCTGCAATCGGCCGTAACCGGCACGCCGATGGCGGCGGCGCAGTCGTCGTTGGCCGGCAGCACCGGGGCATTGGTGAGGCAAAGCGTGAACGCAGCGCCCGCGCCCGTGGGGGCCGCCAGCGCCAGCGGATACACGCGCACGAAGTACGCGGTGCCCGCCGTCAGGCCCGTAAGCAGGCGGCTGATGGTGGTGCCCGTGCCTACCTGGGCGCAGCTCAGGCTGGTTGAGGCAGCGCAGGTGCCGCCCCGCACATCGACCACGGCGTTGAACTGCGGGGCCAGCGTGAGGACGTGCGTAGCCGCCGTGGCCGTAAAGTTGTACCACACGTCGAAGGCGTTGGGCAGCGGCGGGCCGCCGCCGCCGCAGTTGGCCGTGGGGGCCAGGCTTTGGGTGGCGCTGGCCACGGTGCCGGCCGTGGGAGCGGTGCAGTCGGGCGTGACGGGCAAGTTGGTGGCGGCAGCGCAGTCGTCGTTGGCGGGCGGGGCGGGCACGGCCGTCACGCAAATGCTGAGGCCGGCGGCGGCGGCAGCGGGCGGCGGCCCGGCCGGGTACACCCGCACCAGGTACGTGGCGCCCACCGTGAGGCCCGCTCCCACGCGGCCCGTGGCGGTGCCGGCCAGGGCCACGCCGCAGTTCACACTCGCGGAGGCGGCGCAGCCGCCCCGCCGGATGTCCACGATGGCATTGAAGGCCGGCGTGACGGTAACGAGCTGCGACGTGGCCGTAGCCACGAAGCTAAACCACACATCGAAGGCATTCTGCGACGGCACCCCGCAATTGTTGCCGGGCGGCAGGCTCTGGGTGGCTCCCAGCACGGTGCCGGGGGTGGGGCTGCTGCAATCGGCCGTGACGGGCACGGCCACGGCGGCGGCGCAGTCGTTGTTGGCCGGGGCCACGGCGGGCGTGGTGAACGTGAGCGTAGCCGGGGCGCTGCTGCTGCCGCCGGTGCAGTTGGCCGTCACGGCCACGGTGTAAACAGTGCCCGGCGCGAGGCCGCTCAGGGCCACCGGCGAGGCCGGGGCCGTTGTGGTTTGGGTGGTGCCGCCTTGGGGCGTGAGGCCGACGGTGTAGCCCGCCGCCGTGCCGCCGAAGGTGAGCGTAACGCCGCCGCTGGTCAGGTTGCTGGTGGCCAGGTTGCTCGGAGCCGGGCAGGCCGCCGGCGCGCCGATGGTGACGACGTAATCCTCGGTTTCGCCGGTGGTGAAGTTCGAGCAGGCATCGGTGGCGGCTACGCCCGCGCCGCCGGGGCCCCCGGTGATGGTGCGGGTGCGGATGCGCATTTTCGTCGGCCCCTGCACGGCCGTGGCCGGCACACTGAAGGCCACCGTCGCCGCCTGGCCGGGCCGCACACCGCCGCTGATGCGCGTAAATTCGCTGGCATCGAAGACGTTGTTCTGGTCGTAGTCAATCCAAAACCCACTCGCCGAGTTGGCCGTGGACGTGACGCTGAGCGTGTAAGCACCCGCGCCGCTCGTCAGCGTGGCCGTGGTGCTGCCCGTGGCCGGAAACGCGCTGTACGAGCTGCCGTTGGCCGTCTGGCAGTTGTTGGTGCTGTTGTTGAGGGCCGTGCCCGCGATGCTCACGGCGCTGATGAGGTCGGTGGCCGCGCAGCCGCCGCCGCCCAGGTTGGCCACGCAGTAGCTGGGGGTGCTGAAAGTAGCAGTGGTTGCCGCCGTAATGGTGCCGCCGCCGCAGTCGCTGGCCACGGTTACGGTGTAGCTGGTGCCGGGCATAAGGCCCGTAAGCACCACGGGCGAGGCCGTGGGGTTGGGGCTGACCGTTACGGGCGAGCCACCCGCAGCGGTGTACGTCACGACGTAGCCCACGGCCGCCGCGCTGCCCGCAAACGTAACCGTGGCGCCCGTGCCGGTGATGTTACTGGTAGCCAAAGAGCGGGGCGCAGTGCAAACCGCTGCCCCCGGCGTGAAGGTGTACGTCTGCCCCGCTGCCGGGGCCGTGTCGATGCTGGCGTTTTCGAGGGTGCTGCTGGCCGTGGGGCTGCCGCCGCTGTCGAGCACGCTCAAGTACGAGCCGCTGCCGCTGCCCACCCCCGCCAGCCCGATGCTGGCCGTGGGCACGTTGAGCGCCCCGGCTTCGGGCCGATAAACGAAGGCCACCGCGTTGGTGCCTTCAAACAGCTGCACCTGAAACGAGATGCCCACGGCCGGGGCCAGGCGGTTCCACTTCCAGTTCAGCCACTCGAAGGTGAACACCCGGTTCGGGGCCGTGCCCGTGGTTTGGTAGCTGGCGCGGGCGTTGAAGGCGTTGCCCGAAAGGTCGTCCCAGAGCGGGGCCGCCAGCGGGCGCAGCCCGGCCGCGCCCGCATTCAGGCTGTTGCCCGGCCCGGCCACCACGCCCGGCCCAAACGATAAAAACCCGTTCGACGAAGCCACGGCCTGGGTGTAGCTGGTGCCATCAAACACAAACGAAAACCCCAGCGGCAGCACAGCCGACAGGCCCTCGTCGGTTTGCACCGTGGCCGCCGCCGTGGCCGTAGCCGGCAGCGTCGCATACGTGCCCGCCGAAGCCGCGAAGCTGTAGGTATTGACTTGGCTCGAAGCCGGTTGGGCAAAGGCGGCGGCGCAAAGGCCCGTCAGGGCCAACGCCCGCAAAACGTAGTTTTTCAACATAAAAAAGGGGTTTGAAGAAGCTGACCCGTAAAATGTACCCGCAAGCTAATCATGCGCCAATGATGCCTGGGTGAAGCCCTGGCCGATGGGCGGTTTTGCCCAGCGGGCGGGCGCTTCGACGCGGCCAAGCGGGAAGGGTTTAATAGGTGGGGCGACTGCCAGCAAAACAACCTGCGCCCCGAAGCAACGCTTCAACATATTCGTTCTGACCCGCCTCACACCAACAACAGCCCCTTCTCGCGCAGCAGCGCCCACGCCGGCCCGGCCAAAAACGCCTCCCAGGCCCCCGCTTCGGGTGGGAAGGTGGCCGCCGCCTCGCGCAACGTCAGTTTCTGGGTGTAGTCGGTGGCCAGCCCCGTCAGCAACTGGTGCAGCCACTGGCCCAGCGCCGGCGCGGTAGTCAGCTCAAAATCTTCGGCTTGCTCGTAGAAAGTGAGCACGGTGCGGGCGTTTTTGGCCGGGGTTTCGGGGCGAATAGCCGGGGTGTTGCCCAGCCAGAACAGGCGCTGGCCCAGGCGGGCGGCATCGGGCTTGGGCGGCTCCTGCAACGCCCGCTCGACGAGGCGGCGCGGCACCGTGGTTTTGGGCGTTTTGAAGTCGAACCAGCGGGCCAGCGGCTCGTCCAGGGCCACGGCGTGGAGGTAGTTGTAGAGGCTCTTGGTAAGGCCGGGGCCGAAGGCTTCGTGGTCGGTGCCGAGCGGGTCGTCGTGCCACAAATCATTCCAGGCGAAAGCGCCTTTTTCGGGGCCGGTGGCCTGCACCTGGTACCGGGCCGGGTTTTTCCCGACGGGCGAGTGGGCCGTCATCGAAAAGCGGTGCCAGAAGCCCGACTGCACCACGCCCGCCGCAAACAACTGCCGCACCACCTCCAGACTATCAATGGTTTCCTGGGCCGTTTGGGTCGGGAAGCCGTACATCAAATACGCATGAACCATGACCCCGGCCTGGGTGAAACCGTCGGCCACCCGCGCCACCTGGGCCACGGTTACGCCCTTTTCCATCAGCGCCAGCAACCGGTCCGAAGCC
This sequence comes from Hymenobacter sp., assembly GCA_025362615.1. Taxonomy (GTDB): domain Bacteria; phylum Bacteroidota; class Bacteroidia; order Cytophagales; family Hymenobacteraceae; genus Hymenobacter. The sequence goes on from JANYFQ010000166.1 coordinate 4,605, forward strand.
ACCTCCAGCCCGCCGCTGACGGCGATGCACCCCGAGGCGGCCAGCAGGCGGCAGAGGTCGGGCGAAAAGGTTTTCTCGAACCGGATGTTGCCCCACCAGGTGATGGCCGTGCGCCGCCGCAGCAGCTCGATGGCCAAATCGCGCAGGGCCAGCGGCGGCGCAGCTTCGTCCACGAAGTGAAACCCGGTTTGCCCGGTTTGCCGGATAATTTGCTCGATGCGGTCGGCCAGCAGCTCGGCCGGCGCGGCTTCGTAACGGCCGATGTAGTCGAGGGTTACGTCGCAAAACGAGCAGCGTTTCCAGTAGCAGCCGTGGGCCACGGTGAGCTTGTTCCAACGCCCGTCGCTCCAGAGGCGGTGCATGGGGTTGAGCACTTCCAGCACCGAGAGGTACTCGGTGAGGCGCAAATCGGAGTAGTCGGGCGTGCCGACTTCGAGGTGCGGAATGGCGGGGCCGGGGTGGTTGAGGTATTGAACTTCACCTTCCAGGTTTCGCAGGAAAGTGCGTTGGAACGACGCGGTAGAAAGTGGTCGGACGAATCGCCCAAAGGGCTTCGTCCGACCACTTTCGCCCCACGGCTCGCGCAACAATCCCTCTGCAACCCTTGCTTCAACCCCTGCCGCGAGTCGTTCAACGACAGTGGTCGGACGAAGCCCTTCGGGCAATTCGTCTGACCACTGCCTACCGCCCCACGCCTCCAAAATTCGCAGCCACGGCCCTTCGCCG
>JANYFQ010000194.1 GCA_025362615.1 Hymenobacter sp.
GGCGTTGTGTCGCCGCCCGCCCGCCGGGCCGGGCCGCTACCCGCCCTTGCCCTGGCAGCAGCTCAGGCACTGCGCCTGAAACAGCGCCCGCCCGCTGCCCCTGTTGGGGCGGCGGGCCTGCGGGTTCACCGGCGCGGGAGGGGCGGCGGCCAGCGGCTTGCGCCCGCCCAGGCCCGGAATAGTTGCCTTGAACGACGTGCTTGCCAGCGGCATCCGCACGGGGCTGCCCGCCACGCCAGCGGCGGGGGCAGCAAAATTGACCAGAAAGTTCACGGGAAATACGGGGGGGAAGTGGATGCCCCACGGGCACGGCGGCCCCAGCGGCGGCATCCGAAAAAAAGATAAGACAAGCGCGGCCCGGCGGCTTTGCGCGGCCGGGCCAATGCGTCCGCGCCCGCAACGCGGGCCGGGCAGCGGGTCTTATCCTCTTTGGGGCGGGGCTTCCACGCGCCCGCAATGGCCGCCCCTCGGGGCCACTGCCTGGGCCAGGCACCGGGGCCGGGCCGCCCAGGCCCGCACCGCAGCTGCCGGGGCCACCGAAGCGGCGGGCAGGCAGTGCAAATCAATGCTCTTGAAGCTGGCCAGCAACTGGTGCAGCGGCGGGCGCTCGCCGTGCTTCTCCACGGTGTACTGCGTGCCGTTGCAGTCGTCGAAACAACCGGCCCGCAGCGTGTGCGTCAGTTGGCAATCGGGGCTGTGGACGTAGGCAAACGGCCGGTCAATCATCCGCGCGGGCCGCGCCACGAGGCCCGCGCCCACCACCAAAAGGTAGTTGAGCAGCAAAAGCAACGTCAGGGGCGAACGGAAGCGCACGGGCACGGATTGGGGCGAGGGTCGGGGCAGGTACGGCAGTTGGGGCCTCGGCGGTTGCCTGGCTTGCTGAAATTTTTGTTGAATTGTTTGATTGTTTGATTGCTAAATCATTGCTCGTGCAGCCCTGGAACGACACTGCGCTCCCTGCGTTTTTAACCACTGCACCCACTGCGGGACAGCTAGCAGAACATCCAACAAGAAACTCACCCCATCCGCCGCAAGGCCCGCGCAAACACGGGCCGCAGCGCCAGCGCCAGCCCCGCCACCAGCGGCACCGCGCCCAGCGCCCAGAGCGCTAGTGCCCCCACCTCGGCCCGCCACAGCAGCCCGAACAAGTGCCCGGCATCGGCGGCCCAAAGCTGCTTGATGCGGGCCACCGACAAGCCATCGACGGCCGCGCCCTGGCCCGTGAGCCGCGCCCCCCAGCGCAGCAGCGGCAGCAGCAGCAGCAGCTGCGGTACGCTCATGAGGTGGGCCGCGAGCTGCATGGCCGCCACGTTGAGGCGCAGGCGCAAGGCCACCGCCGTGCTGAGCAACGTGGTGAGCCCAAACAGCGGCGCCAGGCCCAGGCCAATGCCCAGGGCCACGGTGAGGGCCAGCGAGCGGGGCGTGAGGCCGGTGCGCAGCAGGTTCAGGAAAGGGTCGGCCAGGTAGCGGCGCAGCCAGTGGGGGCGCGGCGCGGCGGGCGCAGCCGGGGGCAAAGGGTCGGGGGTCATGGGAGGGTGGGCGGCGTACCTTCGCCGGGGTGCAGGGGCCGGTACGGGAGTGGGCGGGAGTTGCTTGTTGGGCGCGTACAGCTCTCCCGCAGGGAGCGCCGTGGCAAGGCGCAGCGAGCGCCGTGTCGACCGGTACGCTTTGGTTGGGCAGTTAATCGTTGAGAACAAGAAACAAGAAACAAGAAACCAGCAACCAGCAACCAGAAACCAGAAACCAGCAACCGCGTGACAAAACTACCTGCTGCGCCCCGCCCGCCCGCCTGGCGCGAGGCCGCGCTGCTGCTGCGCCGCGCCGCCCGCGAGCTGGCCGCCAACGACCCGCTGCGGCTGGGGGCGGCCACGGCATTCTTTACGGCCTTTGCGCTGCCGCCTATTTTTATTGTGCTGGTGCAGCTGCTGCGGGGGCTGTACCCGTCGTCGCTGGTGCGGGGGCTGCTGCTTGATAAGCTGCGGGCCGTGCTGGGGCCGGCCGCCACCAACCTCGTGGCCCTCATTGTGGCCAACGTG
>JANYFQ010000204.1 GCA_025362615.1 Hymenobacter sp.
TCCACCACTTCATCGTTCAAAATAGTGGTACGGAAGCGCCCCGGCAGGTTGCTAGGTGGCGAGGTGCCCGCCGCCCCGCCGCAGAGCTGCGTCACGTAAAAATCATAGTTCGTGGTCGGAGTCAGGCCTGTAACGGTGGCAGTGGTGCCGGCCACGGTTTGGGTGCCCAGCCCACCTAGGGCGGGGTCGAAGCCCGCCGGGCCATAGACCAGCGTGTAAGGGCCGGGGTTAGGGGCCAGCGCCCGCCAGCTTAGCCGGGCCTGCGTGCCCGCCACGGCGGCGCTCAGGCTGAAGGGCACAGCGCAGGGCAAGGGCGCAGGCGGCGTGAAGGCGTACACCAACCCGCTGGCCGGCACCGCCGTGGGGCCAACGGGCAGCGCGTCGGTGTTGAGGGCACCCGCTGTGCTGGCCGCCCAAATGCTGGTACGGTTGGTGAAGTCGTTGGGCGTCGAGCCGCGCAGGCCCACTTGCACGGTGATGGCCTGGTCGGTCTGGCACGAGCCGTAAGCAAATTCAATGTTGTTCGACGTTTCGTAGAGCCGCACCTGGTAGTTGAGCAAGCCCGACCCGCTGCCGTACACCCGCATCCGCGCCCACTGCACCACAAACACACGGTTGGGGGCCACGCCCAGGGTTTGGTAGCGGATTTCGCCCAGGCTGCCTGCCACCGGATTGCCCCAGGTGTCGCCCGCCAGCGCCGCGATTACGCCCTCAAAGTCGTTGCCAAAGGCAGTCGAAAGCGGGTGGTCCACGTCGTAGTAACTGCTGGAAAGCCCGACGGGGCGCGTGAAGCGTTGGAAAGGGGGCACCGGCCCCAGCGTCAGGTAGCCGCCGCTGGCTACGAAGCCCCCGGTGTAGGTGCCACCATTGAAGGCAAACGAAAAGGGAATCGTGCCATTTGCCAGCGGATGCACCGTGCCGCTCAGGCTCGCGTAGCCGGGCGGAGTACCGGCCACGGCCGTGGCCAGCACGGTGCCGCCCGTGAGCGGAACGTAAGGCCGGGTACTTTGCGTAAACCCGTACCGGGCCACCTGCGCGTAACCATTGAGCGCCGCGCCCAAACAGGCCACAAGCAAACCCAGCGCCACGCGCCGGACCCGCCCCCGAAGAAGGTATTTTTTCATAATCCCGAACCGAAAAGGGTGGTAAGCAAACCGCCCGGTCCCGCATGGGCGGGCACCGGGCGGCGCTCGATTGATTTATTTTCGTACCACGCCCACGCTGGCCGTGCGCTCGGTGGTGGTGGCCCGCACCGTGTACACGCCGGCGGGCAGGTTGGCGGCGGGTTTCCATTCCACGTTGTTGCTGCCTTTGGCTGGGAGCGGCAGTTCGGCCACAGCCCGGCCCAGGTTATCGATGACCAGCAGGCGGCGCACTTGTTCGCCGGAGTGCAGGTTCAGGCTTACCGTCACGGCCCCTTCGCTCGGGTTGGGGTAGGCTTGTAGCAGCAGCCCGGTGGCCGGCGTTGCCGGGCGGTGAAACGCATTGCCTACGCCGGCAAAGTCGCCGCTGCGCCGGTAGCTGAGTTGTTTGGCCGTCGCGTCGAAAAATAAGTGGACGCTGGGGCTGGCCCCCGGTATCTGGAGCAACTTCTCCATTTCTTCGTCGGATACGTTGCCGAAGCGGCCCACGAGGTTGCCTTGCAGGAAGCGCCCCGCCACACTGGGCGCAAACTGGTCGCCGTCGCCCTGCTTGTTCACGCGGTTGTAGCCGCTGGGCTGGGCGTGCGGCCCGCTGCTGCCGTTGCCAAGGTGGGCACCGCCGGCCATCGTCACGGCCCACACGTCGTTCTGGCTGCCTTTGTCGTAAGCACCGGCTTCGGCGCTGCTGCCGCCCGTCCAGTCCACGATGTACGTCGTGCCCAGCTTGTCGATGTCGCGGTTGGGAATGACCACCGAGTAGCTCACGGCCGGCTCCACCGACCGGATGAAATTGGGCGTATCGCCGCCGCCGCGCCCGGCCGGGCTGACGAGCGAGAACGTGTCGCGGAACATTCCGCGCGTCTTGCCGAAGTTCCAGATGGCGTACTGTGGAGGGCCGCAACTGCCGACGGTGCGGTCGATGACGACCTCCACGTCGGTGCCCCAGTCGGCGTAGTTGCGGGGCAGGCCGATGGCGGCAATGCGCGGGGTGCCCACGGTTCCGCCCTCGCTGTACGCCCACTCGTGTTGCTGGTACACGCGCAAACGGGCGATGAGGTTGTTGGGGTTGTTCGGATTGCCGGGGCTGCTGGGGTCGTTGCCCGGCTCCTGCCCGGGTTCGGGGTTGGGGTCTTCCCCTTTGCCCCCGTCGTCGCACTGCCCGTAGCGGGTTTGCACGATGGCGAGCTTGTTGTAAATGTTGAACAGCCCTTTGCCGCTCACGAAGTGGCGCACGAACGTGGAGGAGATGATGGCCTCGGCCTCGTCGCCTTCCGAGATGGCCACGTCGGGGTGCAGGGTCTGCTCGAAAAGGCCCTTGGGCGGATTGACGACGAACACGCCGGTGTTGCCGCTGTTGTGCTGGTATTTATCAGTGTAGCAGTCGCGGAAGTTGCCCGTGATGTCGCCCGCCGCCAGCAGCGCCCGCCCAAAGGTGATGATTTGGGGAAAGGTGTAGGTGGGGAAGTAGTTGCTGGTCGAAGCCACCGTAATATTCACCCGGTCCGTTACCGACTGCTGCCACGTCACGGCCACGAGGCCCTGGCTGTTGGCGTCGATGTTGGGGTAGGAATGCAGGTAGCGCGGGTTGCCGAGTTCGACGGCAGGCGTAGTCAGGTCATCGAAGGCCCGGGTACTGGTATTCCAACGCATGACCTTGTAGTTCGTGCGGTCGCCGTTGATGTACACCAAATTGGCGTATAGGTCGGTGCCGCTGTAGGCCAGCACGATGTCGGGGTCGGGCGTTTGCTCACCGGTGCTGGGGGACACAACGAAAAAGCTTGACCCCTGCGCATTAGGCACCCGCTGATTGATAGCGGGGACGTTGCCGGGAGCGGTGACGGGATTATTGTCAAAGAAATCCCACGATACGAACACCTTGTTGCCGTCCTCCCAGGTCATTACCTGCATAGTTTGCCCCTTTTGGGGGTCGGGTACGCCAAACGCCACGTAGTCATTCGTGTACGGGATGACATCGGTGCCCGTGTGTTGCGACAAGTTAAATTGCGGGCCGGGATGGGCGGCGTGTTCCGAGGAGAGGGGCAATACGCCCGGTATCGGGCTGTTGTAGGTTTGAGCCAGCGCACTCATGCTACTAGCCAGAGAGAGAGAGCGCAGGCTCAACCCTCCTAATAAAGATTTTTTCATGGGTAAAACGGGGGAAATGGAAAAAGTATTGTCTGGTGCCTTTGGCCAAAGACGCGGCAATTTAAGCAGTATTTTTTAGATGGGCAAGTTACGTTTGCGTGTCCTTGTTCCAAGTCCTCGACGGGTTACCAGCAACTGATTTTCAGGGCCATTCGGGGGCTGAAATCTTGCGCTGCCCCCAGCGGCGGGGCCGCCAGAACAGCTTCTTATTCTTGGCATTCGGGCGTGTTTTCGGCGGGCCGAGCGGCGGCTGATTGCGGCGGGCGGGCGTTTCTTTGCACCTTCCGCCGCCCATGTTCCTGCGCTTTACCGCCCTGTTGCTCTTTGCATTCCTCCTCGCCGGCCCCGCCGCCGGGCAGGGCTTCGACGTGCGCTCGGCCGTGCCGCCCGACTCGCTGCGGACCGACGCGGCCC
>JANYFQ010000209.1 GCA_025362615.1 Hymenobacter sp.
CTTCCTCGCGGCCTTCCTCGCGGCCTTCCTCGCGGCCTTCCTCGCGGCCTTCCTCGCGGCCTTCCTCGCGGCCTTCGGCGATGTTGCGCTCGCGGTCTTGCCGGGCGTGTTTGACGGCCAGGGCGTTGGCCGAGAGCTGCATTTCGTAGGCCAGCAGGGCCTCGGGGCTCATGGAGCGGGTGTCGACTTCTTCGAGGGCGACTTTAATCCAGCTTTCGTCCCAGAAGGTGGGGAAGGCGGCGAGGTCGATAATCTTGTGGGCGTTTTGCATGGTGAAGAGGAGTTTGTCGAGGTCGGTAACGCAGGCGGCGGCCGGTTTGTCAAATTTACCCAATTCGACGGTAACGAACGTGAGCTGCTGGTCGAGCACCACGCCGTCTTCGTTGCGGAGCACGGCCAGGTTGTGGTAATGGAGCACCTGCGGGAAGATTTTGGTGCCCAGGATGCCGATGCAATACACGCGGGGCAGGGCTTCAAAGGCATAGTCGCCGCGCCGTACGAAGGTGTTGAGGCGGTAGAGGGCGTAAAATTTCATGCGCTGCAAAAACTCGGGGTAGGCCCCGAGCTGCATTTCGATGAGGTAGATGGTGCCGTTTTCGTCGGTGCAGGCCAGGTCGTAGATGCCGCCCCGGCTGTCGGGCGTGAGGCGGGTTTGCTCGGTGGGCAGCAGGCGCACCGCGCGGATGGGCACCTCGGACTTGATGAGGGCCTGCAAGGCCCGGCACAGAAATTCGGCCGTGGCCTCGTTGCCAAACGTGGCCTTGAAACCGAAGTCGGAAATGAGCGGGGCGAAGCGCGGAAAGTCGGGGCCGGCGAGCGGGGGGTAGTTCACGGGGACGAAGCTACGGGTGGCGGCCCGGTTGGGGCTGCTCTGGAGTTGTTATGTTTTGATTTTAGGTTTTAGGTGTTGGGTGTTGGGTGTTGGGTCTTGGATTTTAGGTTTTAGGTTTTTGGTGTTGGGTGTTGGGTTTTAGGTTTTAGGTTTTAGGTTTTGGGTTTTAGGTGTTGGGTGTTGGGTGTTGAGCCACTACTGGGCCTGCTTTCGGTTCCTGACCCCCAACCCCCAACCCCCAACCCCTAAAATCAAGAACGTGGGAGCTCTTCGGGCGGGGGCAGCAGCGCGGCAATGGCCGCCGCCTCGTGCAGCAGGGCGGCGCGGCGCAGGCCCAGCAGGTGGCGGGCGGTGGTGGCGGTAGGGTCGAGGGCCTGGGGGGCGCGGCCGGTCAGGTAGGCCAGCACGGCGGCCAGGTAGTCGGGGCGGGGGTGGACGGTGGGCGGCCCGCCTGGCAGCCCCGGCAGGGGCAGGGCGGCCAGCAGCTCGAGCAGGCGGGCGGCCTGGGCGGCGCGTAGCTCCAGGGGCGCGAGGCGGGTGCCGAGGCCGATGGCGTAGAGCAGGCACTGGCGGCGGCGGCGGGCCAGCGCGGCCGGGGCGGGGGGCTGGGCGGGGGCGGGCAGCGGGGCGGGCCAGCCGGGGCCGGGCACCAGGGCGGCCACGGTTTCGGCCTCGGTAGGGGGCAGGGGCGGGGCGGCGGCCTCGGCCGCCGCCGGCCGCCACAACACCAGCTCGGTGAAACGCATGAGGGCGGGCGTGGGCAGGCTCCGGCCCAGGTGTTCGGCGGTTTCGGCCATGGCCAGCACCCCGGTGCTGATGCCGAGGTAGTCGGCCAGCTCGTCCTGGCTCAGGCCGTAGTAGGCCCGCAGCCGGGCGTAGGGCGAAGCAGACAGGTAGCGGCGGGCCATGGCAGCGCGGGGGTAAGCGGCGAAAAGGCGAAGGTAAGGCCCGCCGCGTTGGGTTGGCACCCGTTATGTTCTAAAAAATAACAGACACCAACCCAACACCCGCTGTGAAGTACGACGCTTGTTTTTTTAAAAAGCTAACAGCCCGGCCTTCGGTGCCAGGGCCGGCCCCAATCCACAACCAGGCCGGAGATAAAACCCCGCCTCTTTGGCTGCCGCGCAACAGCAGGAGCCGGGGCGAAAAGTCAGGCGGCCGCTACGGCCGCGCCGCCCGCGGGCGGGGCGGCCACGCACCGGGGCCGGCTACTCCACCGCGAAGCGGGCCGGGGCGCGGCCGGGGCCGGGGCGCAGCAGGTAGAGGCCGGCGGGCAGGCCGGCGGTGGGCACCTGCGCGCCCCGGCCCGTGCGCACGCAGCGGCCGGTGCCGTCCAGCACCTCGAAGGCAGCGGGGGCGGGCAGGGTCAGGGGTTGGCCGGCGGGCACGGGGTTGGGGTAGGGCTGCCAGGCGGCCAGCCGGGCGGCCGGGGCCGTGGCCAGCGGCAGGCGGCGGCTGCGGGGCAGGGTATAAAGGGAGAGGCGGCTCACGTTGGCGGGGTCGGTGCCGAGGCGGGCGAAGTTGTTGTCGGCGGCCACGCCAAAGTCGTTGTCGTTGCCCACGGCGAGGGTGCTGTCGTTGATGACGGCCAAATCTTCGGCCTTGCTGATGGCGGTGTTGAAGCCGAGGGCGAGCAGGTCGAGGACGAGGGTTTTGCTTACGCCCCGGTAGCCGGCGCGGGCCAGGCCGGCGCTGTCGAGGGCTTCGGCGGCCAGGGCCTGGTTGGCGGGCAGGGGGGTGGCCCCGCGCAGGTCAATTTTGTAAACGAGCTTGCGGTTGCGGGTGCGGGCGGGGGTGTTGGCCCCGCTGCCGCCGTGCTCGAGCACCAGCAGCTCGTGGTTGTTGAGGGCGGCGGCGTCGCCGAGGTAGATTTTGTCGTTGTTGAGGCCGCTGGCCGGGGCGGCGTTATGGAAGTAAAAAAACGTGCGCGCCGCGCCGGTGGCGGGGTCTAGTTCGAGGATGCGGTGCGTGCGGCTGGCCCCGCCCACGGCGGCGTTGGGGTAGGCGAGGGGCGCTTGCGGGAAGGCGTAAAGTTTGCCGTTGGGGGTGCGGCAAAGGCCCTCGAAGCCCTTGTTGGGGTCGCGGTGGCGGTAGGCGCTGTCCACGGCCACGTCCTGCGGCAGGTGGCGCGGGTCGGTGCCCCAGGGGGTGTAGCGGGCCGTGGCCGTGCCGGTGGCGTCGAGGTGCCAGACGCTGGTGCCGTACTCCTCGCTGACGTAGTAGCCGCCCTGCCCGTCGAGTTCCAGCCCTTCGGCGTCGATGCCCCAGGGGTCGTTGGGGTAGGGGGTGCCGGCGCAGTTGGGGGTCGAGCAGGCCGTTTCGCCGGTGCTGCCGAAGCCGGCGGGCAGCGGCCGGCCGCTGGCCAGCGCCCCGCCGGGCCGCCGGATGGGCAGGTAGCCCAGCAGCACGAGGCTGTCGGCCTGCGCCCGCAGGCGGATGATGGTGGGCGCGAAGTTGGGAAACGGAAAAAACTTGTTCCCGCCCGGCGCGTCCACGTTCGGCCCCCGGTCGGTGAGGGCGTAAAACTCGCCCGGCACGCCCGGCACGGCCCGCAGGCCACTGAAGCCGCCCCAGTACACGCGCACCGAGTCGGTGGGCGCATTGCGCCAGGTGCCCACGCGGTGCGGGGCGCGGGGCCGAAACGTGAAGGATTGCACCCGCACGGCCTGCGCGGCGGCATCGGGGAGGGCGAGGGCGAGGGCGCCGAGGGCGGCCAGCAGCAGGGAGCGGTAGGGCATGGGGGCTGAAACGTGGGGTGGCCCGGCCGGCACTGGTGCCCGGCCCGGGGATGCAAATGTAGCGGCCCGGCCCCGCCGCTGCATGACAGAATTGTTATGTTTTGGCCCGGCGGCGGGGCGGCCCGGCGGCGGCCCACTTGCGGCGGGCAAAACCCTTGCCGCGCGGTGCAGCAGGCGCCTTGCCTCTTGCCCAAAACCCGCGCCGCTGCGAACGGCAACCGCCCGTAACCTTTCCATAACGCATCCATAACGGTGCGGCTACCGGTGGCTGCTGGAACGGCGGTATCTTTGCAGCGGCTAAAAATCAGCCGTTTATTATTCCGTAAATCTTCTCTCCGATGGGTACTTTTTCTACTGCCTGGGGCCGCTTTGGCGCGGCTATTTTATGGGTGTTGCTGCCGCTGCTGGGCTGGGGGCAGGCGACGGTTGTAAACTACGATTTCAACGCCGCCACCAGCTACGCGGCCCCGGCTCCGGCTACGGCGCTCAACGTATCGAGTGCCCTCAGTTCGACGGAGGCGTTTAATACGGCATCCGGAACGGCTTCGGGAGGGGCGGCTTTCACGGCCAACACGTCGGGCACTGGGGTTACAATGAGTAACTCGTCTGGCACAAACACCCGGTATTTTCAATTTCAATTGGGTGGCACCGCGCTGAACACCTACAGCGCCTACAAGCTCTACTTCCAAGCCCAGCGGTCGAACACCGGGGCCACGACCGCCACCATTGCCTACAGCACCAACGGCACGAGCTACACCAACTTCGGCACCACCTACGCGCCAGGCAATGGCAGCTTTGCCGAAGCCAGCGTTGATTTGAGCGCCGTGACGGCCATCGACAACAAGACCAGCGTTTATTTCCGCATCCTGGTCAGCGGAGCCTCTGGCACGGGTACCTACCGTATCGACAATTTCCAGGTCCAGGCCACGTCCCCTGCCCCCACCCTTACCCCCAGCGGCACCCTCACCGGTTTTGCCACCAACTTTGCCAGCGCCTCGGCCGAACAGAGCTACACCCTCAGTGGCTCGAACCTGACGGCGGGCGGGGGCACCATCACCGTGACTCCGCCCGCCGGGTACCAACTCAGCAAAAGCAGCGGCAGCGGCTACGCTACCGCCGGAACGGCCATTACGTTTACCTACGCGGGCACTGCGCTGGGCAGCAGCACGATTTACGTGCGGCTGGCCGCTGGGCTGGCCGCTACGGCCTACGCGGGCAACATCACCCACGCCGGGGGGGGGGCTACGGCCAACGTGGCCGTGACCGGGGCCGTGGCTCCGACGCTGACCGAGGTGCTGGTGCCGCAATACGCGGTGAGCAACGCCGGCAGCAACCGCGTGCCGTATGCGTTTCTGGTCACGTTGAGCAACCTCACGCCCAACGTCACCTACAACTATTTTACCAAGGCCGTGGCCAACGGCACGTCGCCCAACACGGGGTCGGCGGGCAATTCCATTTTTGCCAACAAGAGCGGGGCGTTTACGTTGTCAACCGGCCCGGCTTTTTCGGCCGGCAACTTTGGGACATTTCCGTCTTCGAACACCGGCACGTACACCGGTTGGTTTGTTTTGGAAACCAGCGGCAACGCTATTTTTAACAGCGCCGCCCTCATCCAACCCATCGTTACGCTCAACGACGGGGCGGGCGGCACCACTTCGATTGGGGCCGTGGCCACGCCTTCGCCCGTAACCTGCCTGGCCCTGGCCACTACTTCGGCCGATGCCACCGGCCTCTACGGCACCACGGCGGCCCCGGCCAAAAACTTTGTGGTGAGCTACGACAACACGGCCATCGGCAGCACCACCAACCGCCCCCTCTACGCCAGCTTTGTAGAAAATGACGGTGCAGCCGAAACCACCAGCTACGCCGCCTTTTACACCGCCAACGTGAACGGCACGGACGGCCGCTACGGCCTGCTCACCCCCAATACCAACGCCAACGGCATCCGCCGCCTCGAGCAATGCGCCCTGGCCGACGGCACCCTGGTGTGCGCCAACACCAGCACCACCGGCACCTGGCCCAGCGGCACCAACACCGTGAACCCCACCGGCGGCGGCACCACGCCGCTGGTGCTGACCGTGACCGACGCGCCGCTGACGGCCCTCGGGGCCGTCACGCTGGGCACCACCACTGGGCAGGTGGGCGATGCCGTCACCATCACGGGCAGCAATTTTGTGGCCGGTAGTGGCAACACCACCGTCAGCTTCAACGGCACCGCCGCCACCGTGACGGCCGTGAACGCAGCGGGCACCAGCCTGACTACCACCGTGCCCGCCGGGGCCACCACTGGCACCGTGCTGGTGAACACCACCAGCACCTGCAGCACCGCCCAAAGCGGCGGCACTTACACCGTGACGACGGCCGCCACGCCCACCCTGGCCGCTACGCCCGCCAGCCTGAGCGGTTTCACTTACGTGGCCGGCAGCGGGCCTTCGGCCGAGCAGAATTACAGCCTCAGCGGCAGCAACCTCACCGGTGCCCCCGGCAACATTGCCGTCACGGCCCCCGCCAACTACGAGGTGTGCCTGAGCAGCGGCGGCACCTTCACGGCCAGCGTGAGCGTGCCCTACACCAGCGCCACGCTGAACGCCACTCCCATCTACGTGCGCCTGAAAAGCGGCCTGAGCGCGGCCAGCTACAGCGGCAACGTGGCCAACGTCGGCGGCGGGGTCAGCCTCAACGTGGCCCTGGGCGGCAGCGTGAGCGCCCCCGCGCCCGCGCTCGTGGTGTCGGCCATCAGCGGGCCGCTGGGCAGCACGGCGGCCGGCACCGCCGGCACCCCCCAGACCTACACCCTGAGCGGCACCAACCTGACGGCCGCCGTGAGCATTGCCGCCCCCGCCCGCACCGAAGTGAGCCTGAGCAGCGGCAGCGGCTACGCCGCCACCCTGAGCGTGCCGGCCAGCGGCACGCTGGCCAGCACCACCATTTACGTGCGCCTCGCGGCCAGCGCCACGGCGGGCGCGGCGGGCAGCCCCGTAACCAACGCCAGCACCGGGGCCACCACCCAGAACGTGGCCGTGAGCGGCACCGTGACCGGGGCCCCCACCAACTGCGTGGCCGAAAACTTCAACGCCTTTGCCTCGGGCGATGCCACCACGCCCACGGGCCTGACGGCGACGGGGCTGGGCATTTACAGCAGCGCCGGCAACTTTGGGGCGGCGGCCAACTCGGCGCAGTTCAACAGCACCGGCGACCAGCTCGAAACCGGGACGCTGACCACGCCCTCGTCGCTCTCGTTTTTTCTGAAGGGCAACGGCATCACCGGGGCCTCGGCCCTGCTCGTGGAGGGCTTCAACGGCTCGGCCTACGTCACGATTGACAACGTGACCCCCACCAACAGCGCCACCCCCAAGAGCTACACCACCGGCCTGGGCGGCTACACCAAGTTCCGCTTCACCTACACCAAAAGCGGCGGCAACATTGCCTTTGACGACCTGGTGGTGGTGTGCAGCGCCCCGGCCGGCCCCACCATCGCCGTGGCCCCGGCCAGCCTGAGCCTGGGCAGCACCAACGCCGGCACGGCCAGCGCCCCGGCCCAAACCTACACCCTGAGCGGCAGCAACCTCACCGGCAACCTGACCCTGACGGCCCCGACCGGGGTCGAAATCAGCCAGACCAGCGCCACGGCCGGCTTCGCGGCCACCCTGACGGTGACGGCCAGCGGCACGCTGGCGAACACCCCGATTTACGTCCGCATTGCTGCCACGGCCACCGCCGGCCCCATCACGGGCAGCGTGGCCAACGCCGGCGGCGGGGCCAGCCCCCAAACCGTGGCCCTGAGCGGCACCGTGAACCCCGCCCTCACCGCCACCCTCACCCTCACGCCGGCCGCCCTCAGCGGCTTCGGCTACGTGGTGGGCAGCGGCCCCGCAGCGGCCCAGAGCTACCTGCTCGGCGGCTCGACCCTCACGGCCGGCGGCGGCACCATTGCCGTGGATGCCACCGGCACCGACTACGAAGTGGCCCTGAGCAGCGGCGGCCCTTATGCCGCCACCCAAATCGTGCCCTACAGCGGCACGAACCTGCCCAACACGCCCGTGTTTGTGCGCCTCAAGGCCGGGCTGCCCGTGGGCAGCTACCTGGGCCAGACCATCGCCAACAGCGGCGGCGGGGCCCCGGCCCAGAACCTGACCGTGGACGGGGCCGTGAGCGCCCTGCCCACGCCCGCGCTGGCCGTGGCCCCGGCCGCCCTCAGCGGCTTCGGCTACGTGGTGGGGGCCGGCCCCTCGGCGGCCCAGAGTTTCAGCCTGAGCGGCTCGGCCCTGACGGCCGGCGGCGGCACCCTGGCGGTGGATGCCACCGGCACGAGCTACGAAGTGGCCCTGAGCAGCACCGGCCCCTATGCCGCCACGCAAAGCGTGCCCTACGCCGGCACGAGCCTGCCCAACACGCCCGTGTTTGTGCGCCTGAAGGCCGGCCTGCCCGTGGGCAGCTACAACGGCCAGCTCATCACGAGCAGCGGCGGCGGGGCCACGGCCCAAACCGTGAGCGCCGACGGCACGGTGAGCGCCTCGGCCAGCCTGAGCGTAACGCCCGGCAGCCTGAGCGGCTTCAGCTACACCGTGGGCAGCGGCACGTCGGCCACCCAAACCTACACCCTGGCGGCCACCGCCCTGAGCACCCCCACCGGCACCCTGACCGTGAGCGCGGCCGGGGCCCCGGCCTACGAAATTGCGCTCAGCAGCACCGGCCCCTTCGGCGCCGCGCTGAGCGTGCCCTACACCGGCAGCGCGTTGGCGGGCACGGCCATCTACGTGCGCCTGAAGGCCGGCCTGGCCCTGGGCAGCTACAACAACCAAACCCTGGCCAACAGCGGCGGCGGGGCCACCGCCCAACCCGTGACCCTGGACGGCAGCGTGACAACCGGGGCCAGCGCCTGCGTGGCCGAAGGCTTCGACAACGCGGCCACGGCGCTGCCGAGCAACTTCAACTTCACGGCCATTGTGGCCGGCGATGTGTACACGGCGGCCGGCGATGTTGGCGCGGCGGCCCCGGCCCTCAAACTCGACGACAGCGGCGACCGCCTCGTGACGCCCGCCGTGAGCAACCCGGTGGGCCTCTCGTTCTTCGTGAAGGGCCAGGGCACCGACGCGGCCTCGGCCCTGCTCGTGGAAGGCTACGACGGGGCCAACTACACCACCATCGACAACATCAGCCCGCTGCCTACCACCGGCACCACCCAAACCTATAATACTGGCACGGGCATCAGCGCGGCCTTCATCAGCTTCCGCTTCACCTACACCAAAAGCGTGGGCGACCTGGCCCTGGACGACGTGCAGGTGAGCTGCGGCGCGGTGCCCCCGGCCCTGACCGTAGCCGGCGGCCCCCTCGACCTGGGCACCACCGGCGTGGGCAACGCCGGCACCCCGGCCAGCTTCACGGCCAGCGCCACCAACCTGCTGGCCCCCCTGACCGTGACGGCCCCCGCCGACACCCAGGTGAGCCTGAGCAGCAGCACGGGCTTTGGCACCAGCCTCACGCTGGTGCCGGCCAGCGGCGCGGTGGCCCCCACGCTTGTGTTTGTGCGCCTGGCCGCCACGGCCGCCATCGGCACCGTGGCCGCCGACGTGGCCCTGGCCAGCGGCGCGGCCTCGGCCACGGTGCCCGTAACGGGCGAAGTAACCAGCGGCACCGTGTTCTACTACAACACCCTTGCCGCCGGCCCCCTCAACAGCCCCGGCAGCTTCGGGCTGGCCGCCAACGGCACCGGCACCGCGCCGGCCGACTTCCTCACGGCCGGCCGCACCTACGTCGTGACCGGCACCAACGGCACGCTGAGCGCCAACTGGGCCGTGAGCGGCACCGGCAGCAAGGTGGTGGTGGCGGCCGGGGCCACGCTCACCATCCCGGTGGGCTTCACCTTCGGCGGCACCCTCGACCAGGCCGCCAACTCGACCCTGGCCGTGGCCAGCACCACCCAAACCTTCGGCACCAGCGGCCTGCTCAAGCAGGGCGTGCAGGACTTGACGAGCACCATCGAGCTGGCCCAGGCCGGCTCCTACACCGTCCCCGTCACGCCCGTGTACCAAACCCTGAAGCTGACCAACGGCACCAAGGTGTTTCCGGGCACGGCCACCTCGGGCTTCGTGACGGTGAACGGGAACCTGGTTTTCGGCAACGTGGTGGTGGCCGGCGCGGGCACCAACAGCAGCGGGCGCTCGGCTTTCCAGTACAGCGCCGTGCAGTTTGCGGGCGACATCATCCAGCTCGCCGGCACGAGCTACGACCGCACCCGCAGCCTGACGCTGCAACCCATCGGCACGGGCAAAACCCAGACCCTGTACGGCAACGGCTTCGGCCCCATCGAAGCCTACCGGCTGAGCGACAACGGCGTTTCGACCACGCCGCCGGCCGCCCCCTCGGCCAGCAACACGGCGGCCAACGCCCAGCAGGTGGTGCTGGCCAACGTGGCCTTCGGCACGGCCACGCCGGCCACTACTGTGCTCATGGTGGCCAACCTGTTTACGGGCGGCGTGCTGCTGGCCAACCAGTTTTCGTCGCTCACCCTCACCCCCAACACCACGCTGCGCGGCTTCACCGACGGCACCGTGTCGGGGGGCTTCAACTTCTTTACGGCCCACCGGGGGCGGCTCAAGCTGCTCGACGGCTGCAACCTGGAGTTTTACCGGGGCACCAACAACGCCTTCTCGCTCGGTACGCTGTTCGTGGACCCCGGCTTCAACACCTGCCGCAACCTGTATCTGAACACCACCGCCTCGACGCTCGGGGCCAACGTGCTCAACCTGACGAGCGACCTGAACGTGACCGGCGTGGCGACGCTCGACAACGGGGCGCTCAACATCGGCCCCAACACCCTCAACCTGACCGGCTCGCTGGCCGTGGCCACCGGGGGCTTCCTGCGCGGCTCCGGCACCAGCAACCTCACCATTGGCGGCACCGGGGCCTTCGGGGCGCTCGAGTTTGAGAATACTTTCCGCCTGCTCCGCAACCTGACCCTGAACCGCGCCGGCAACGCCACCCTCACGCTGGCCGCCCCGCTCGTGGTAAACAACGTGCTCGACCTGACCAACGGCGTGGTGCTGACGACGGCCGCCAACCTGCTCACGCTGAGCAAAACCGGCCCCACGGCCCTGGCCGGCGGCTCGGCCAGCAGCTACGTGAACGGCCCGCTGGCGCGGGCCACGGCCACGGGCGCGGCCACGGTGGCCTTCCCCATCGGCAAGGGCGCGGCCTACCGGCCCCTCACCCTGAGCACCGCCACCCAAACCAGCACCCCCACCTACACGGCCGAAGTGCTGGCCGGCTCGGCCCGCACCACGGCCGTGGCGGCCCCGCTCACGCGGGTGTCCGACATCCGCTACTACCGCCTCGACCCCAGCGCCCAGCCCACGGGCTACATCGGCACGGTCACGCTCAGCTTCGGCCCCGACGACCTCGTGAACGTGCCGGCCGCGACCTCCTTCGTGGTGGCCAAGCGCCCCCGCGGGGCCGCCGGCCCCTGGGCCAACGCCGG